>JAATFH010000378.1 GCA_015655315.1 Terriglobales bacterium | reverse complement strand
TTCAGCACATCGATGCTGATAGGTTTGCCTTCCTGCCAGCGGATCAGCGGACCAGGAACCGATCCGTTATAGGCGACGGTGCGAATGGTTTTACCGGGAGCGATCTCCAGACCCAAAGGAGCGATCGTCAGTGTTACATCTGCCGCAGGCTGTTGCACCCATGCTTTGGTATGAGTATCAATTACGGATGCGGCGGCCACAGTGCTACACCCGGCAAGAAAATCTCGGCGGTTCATGATGCTCTCCTCATGGCGCGCTTAGAGAGCTGCCCTTCTCATGATGTGCTGACCAGTCAAAGCGTCTGCCGATGATGGCTTTGACGATGAGATGATCGGTGCTTGCCGTCGGTCCGACTCCGACTCCGAAGTTGATCTCCCAGTTCGGAGAGACGTTGAGGTCGATAGCTGGAAAAAACTGTTGCTGCTGATTGTGAAAATCGTCAAAGCTTCCGAGGCGGCCATAGGAAGCGTAATACTCCAGACCTCCAGTAATAACCTTGGTGAAGTCGTAACTGATTTTTGCGTTTGGAGAAAAGGCGACACCCTGGGAAACACTCTGGCCATGGAATGAGCGTTCGAGCGCCGGATTCATGGCGAAGTACCAGCGCCCGACCTGCTTATCGATGATGGGGCGAATCTCCCACGTCCACGTGTCTGTTGCGAAGTCGCGCCGCTGATAACCGATCTCAGTTGAAAGGCTGAGACCTACGGGCCAGTGCCAGCTGTCGGGCACACGCACGCGGGGACGTATGTGATCGCCTACCCATTGAATGCCCTGTCCGCTGCGCGAGCTGGTAAAAATGTAGAAGCCAACCTCAGCCCAGTTCGTAAGCCCTTGCGTGATCTCTATGGATTCATGCAAGGCATGGTTCGTCGGATACATGCGGTCTGCCGCATACACAGATCCCGGAAGCGGCTTCGATCCATCTATGGCAAAGTTACTGTGCAGTTCGAGCATCATCGTCCTGGGTGCAACTGTTTCAGCACCGTAAACCTGAATTTCGTAGTTGTCCTGCGCCGCGAGTGGTTTGACCGTCGATAAAAGCAAGAAGAGCAGAATGATGAAGCAGTAGACAGTAATCCTCCTCCGCTTCAACTTTAAAAAGAAGACGTTCAAAGGCAAGTAACTCTCCCAATACTATGGATGACGGAATATCGTTCATCGAAGCGAATTCATTTCTATCGTAGCGGCGAATAAAACGGATCGTTTCAGTCTCTCTTTCACGAGACTATGCTTAGAAGATGCTCCCCTCTGGCGATCTCAAACTGGTTCAGATCGTAGATGCAGCGCTCGCCGATGCGGCGCGTCGCAGCGGCCAGTGGCTTGTCTGTCATCCGGGATGCATGCAGTGCTGTGTTGGAGCGTTTGCAATCAGCCAGCTCGATGCGGAACGCTTGCGCGCAGGAATGCTGCAACTGAAGACATCTGAACCGGAGCGTGCCATGCGCATCATGGAACGCGTACAGCTTTCGGCTGCGCGGCTGGAAACGGAATTTCCCGGAGATGTCCTGACCGGGATTCTTGACGAATCTCCGGAGGCACAGGAGCGCTTCGCTGAATTCGCCAATGATGAACCTTGTCCGGTTCTCGATCCAGCGACAGGAACGTGCGATCTGTATGCCGCACGGCCTATGACCTGTCGCGTCTTTGGACCGCCAGTGCAATCGGAAGACGGCCTTGGCGTATGCGAGTTGTGCTATCACGGTGCCAGCGAAGAAGAGATCGCCGCATGCGAGCTCCATCTGGAAACAGACACTCTGGAAGAGGAGCTGACAGCACAGGCAGAAACTGCGAGCGGGCTTCACGGCAATACGATCGTCGCTTTTGCGCTCCTTCGATAAACAACTCCTGCTACAGTCGTAACCAACACGTTTCTCATCAGGAGATGTAGCTTTGTTCGCTTCTCTGCGTAACTATCTGTTGCCTTCTTCCCTGGTATTGGTATTAAGCCTGCTCTCCGCTGGCTGCAACACGGTGCAGACCACGATGCCGCCCGCGCAGCTGCACACCATCGGATTCATGACCGATTTTGATGTGCGCGACGATGCGATCGGCATCTGTAAAGCGGTGATGGATGGAGTTGCGCCGGGAGTGCGGGTCATCGATATCACGCACCAGGTCACGCCATATGACATCGCAGAGGGCGCACGGTTTCTCGCGGGCTCCGCTCCCTACTTTCAGAAAGACGCTATTTTCGTTGTCGTCGTCGATCCAACGGTAGGCAGCACGCGCAAGGCAATCATCGCCAAATCAAAGACAGGCCAGTTCTTTGTGCTTCCGGATAACGGCTTACTTACGCTCATACAGGACCGCGACGGCATCGAATCCGCACGTGAGATTACGAACACGCAATGGATGATCGGGGCGAAGCTCTCTTCGACCTTTCACGGACGCGATATCTTTTCGCCTGCGGGTGCACATTTAGCGCGCGGCGACGACTGGACGGAGGCAGGCCCTGAGCTCGATGTATCGAAACTGGTGCGGCTCGATATCCATTCGGCGACTTTGAATGACAAGGGCCTGCAGGGAGAAGCGATCGGGACAGATGGGCCTTTCGGCAACCTCGTCCTCAACATACCGGCAGACGCGTTTGCAAAACTTGGATATAAGGTCGGCGATACCGTTCCGGTGACACTGAATGGGCACAAATACGAGTTTCCATTTGTGAAGACTTTCAGCGACGTGCCCGTCGGCAAGCCGCTCTTCTACATCGACTCGCGCGGCAGGTTGAGCCTGGGTATTAATCAGCGCAACTTCGCCCAGACATACAAAATCACACCGCCCGCGGAACTATTTATTCCGAAGAAATGACGATTGCGTGCTGGATGCCTTCTGGCAAATGCCTCCAGCACGCTCGGTTTAGCCTTGCGCTTACCTATTCATAGCTGTACTCCGCTAAGGATTTCCTGCTTAGCCCCGCCGATACGTTGCAATCGACTGTCATGGCACTGCAAGAGCTGGAATCATATTGTTTTCTGCCGATTGCAGCTCCGGGCATCCTAATCGTTCTGATTCCCCCACTTACAATTCTTGACAACCGCAAGCACCAATCGCTATAGTTCTGGCTCGTTAGCGGCAGAGCACCGCTGATGCGAAACGGTAGTTATGCAGCACTTCATAAAGCTGCACCTGTTGCACTTGACAGAGCACCGTCTTCAAACCAGATAAAGAGGCCCGTTTCTACGTATGCCGCCTTCCGGAATCGTCGGAGGGGATAAAGACGGCGCATGAGGAGCGGCAACAGCTTTTACGTTTTTGGGAGACCAAAATGACACGCATAACTAAGGCGCTAGCCTGCGGCCTGGGTGCTGTTCTCTTCGCTCTAATCATTCCTCTTACAGCCCATGCGCAAGCGGTTTACGGCTCTCTTTACGGCACCGTGACCGACAACACCGGCGCGGCTATTCCGAATGCGACTGTGACCGTCACCGATACAGCTAAAGGAACCGTGGTCACAGTTCAAAGCAATGACTCAGGCTCTTACAGCGTCGAACACCTCATCCCCGATACCTATGACATCAAGGTAAGTCTTTCAGGGTTCCAGAACTATGAAGCAAAAGGCATTCAGGTTTTCGCGGACACCTCTCCAAAAGTAGATATACAAATGCAGGTGGGCGGCGAATCGCAGACCGTTACAGTGAACGCCGATGCAATCCCCGTGCTGAAGACCGATCGCTCGGACGTAGCTACTGAGTTCACGACGCAGACGATTACGGATATTCCGATACCTGACCGCAACTTCACCAACATTCAGCTGCTTCTGCCGGGTGCTCAGCCCCTGGGCTGGGGCCATGCCGCCTCGGAGAACCCTCAGGGCAGCAAGCAGATTCAGGTGGACGGGCAGGCCTTTGGCGGTGTCGCCTTCCAGTTGGACGGAACCGACAATCAGGATCCCATCCTCGGTATCATCGTGATCAATCCGCCGCTCGATGCTCTGTCGGAAACCAAGATCTCAACGCAGAACTTCGACGCCGAATTCGGCAAGGCGGTTTCGTCCTTCGTGACCGCGCAGACAAAGTCAGGATCGAACAGCTTCCACGGCAGCGTGTTCGACTACCGCGAAAGCAACGCCAATCTTGCACGTGATCCTTATACGCAGTCCACACCCGATCCCGTAACCGGTCAGCTCATCCCCGGAGGATTGAAGAACCAGTTCGGTGGATCCGTTGGCGGTCCAGTGCTTAAGGACAGGTTGTTCTTCTTTGGCGACTATCAGGGTGTTCGCCAGAAGCTCGGCATATCGGAAACGGCCACCGTTCCAACCAGCCTGCTCGTCTCCACCTGCCTGGGCCAGCAAACCGGACCCAGCGGCATTGCGGGTTGCGATTTCAGCGAGTATCCAAACACCATCTACCAGCAAACCGCCAACGGTCCAGTTGCGTATCCCGGAAATGTAGTTCCTACCGCTCAGCTTTCGCAGCAGGCTCTCGCGCTGCTCACGCTACTGCAACCCTATGCTCCAAATACAAGCGGCACTTTGAACGGCACCAAAGACAACTACGCTCAAAGCGGCACCGGCATATTTAACAATGACCAGTGGGACGAACGCGTAGACTGGCAGGCAACCCCCAGGATGCACGTCTTTGAGCGCTTCAGCCGCTTTACAGACACCCTTACAGGCAAAACCATCTTCGGTGACGCAGGCGGAACCGGATTTGGCATACAGGGCTATGGTGGCACCTCAAAGGGCGCTAACGACAGCCTGGCAGCCGGCCTGGACATAGCGCTCAGCTCCACACTGCTTACAGATTTCCGTGTGGGCTACTACAGATACAACATCAAGACCTCGAAATACGATCAGGGAACAGACTTTGCCAACCAACTCAACATTCCGGGACTGAATCTGGATCCAATTTCGTCCGGTGCGCCGGCCTTCAAGATTGCCAATTCGGATCTTTCCGGAAATCAGACCTTCAATAGCGGCCAGAACCTGGGAGCACAATACGGCAGCGGCTTGAATGTCAACCGTTGCAACTGCCCGTTGACCGAGAGAGAAGATCAATACCAGATCGTCAATAACTGGACAAAGATCATCGGCAACCACTCCATCAAGTTCGGAGCCGACTTGCGGTACGCCCGTAACCTGCGCGTGCCGAGCGACAATAACCGTACCGGCGAGCTGCAGTTTGATCCTGGTCCAACGTCAAACGGCTCCGCCGGAGGGCTTGGCTTCGCTACCTTTGTTCTGGGAGATGTGACCGACTTTCAGCGCTATGTCAGCGTTTCCACCAACGCCAAAGAATTCCAGAAGCGCTTCTTCTTCTATGGGCAGGACACCTGGCGTGTTACTCCCAAGCTGACCTTGAATCTTGGCGTTCGCTATGAGTTCTACTTCCCTGAAGCTGTAAATGCTAAAGGGAACGGCTCTCTGTTGAACCTGCAGGACGGTTTCCTGCGTGTTGCCGGCTTTGGAAATATCGGCAGCAACATGAACTGGAGCCTGCCTTCCAATGCGTGGAACCCGCGCATCGGCATCGCTTATCAGCTTGATCCAAAAACTGTCATTCGAGCAGGCTATGGCCGGAGCTTCGATATCGGCATTTTTGGTTCTATCTTCGGCCACTCCGCCACGCAGAACCTGCCGGTTCTGGCCAACCAGCATATCTCCCGGCCAACAACCACATCGCCCGCATTTAACCTGGCCACCGGCCCGGCAGCCAACGAATTTCCAGCTGTACCAGGGAACGGACTTCTCCCGAATCCCGGCTACGCTGTCAGTTCAAGGGCACGTCCAGACAGTCTGAGACTTCCCACCCTGGATGCCTGGAACCTGAGCATCCAGCGCTCGCTTACACCTACGCTTTCAGTGACTTTAGCGTACGTCGGGAATAAGGGAACGCACACGCTCGGAACCAGCAGCGGCAACACGGTCAACCCGAATGAGGCTGGTATCTTTCTTCCTGCGCAATTCAGCGTCACCGGGCAGACACTTCACTACGACCCGAGTGTAGCGTCAGGAATTGCGGCGAACGGCGGCACCAGCAATGGCACGCTCCTGTCACGGTACTATGGAGGAACGCTTCCGTCCTGCCAGGATTCAACCTACATTGCAGGCATTCTGCAATATCAACTGCAAAACCCTACTGCGTTCCCAACCGCGATTCAACCGGGGCAGTGCGGATGGACGAACAGTGTCACATACTATAGCGATGATATGGACACCGAATTCAATGCACTGCAGGTCAGTGTTGCCAAACAGCTGACGCGCGGCCTGTCCCTCAATTCGAACTTTGCGTGGCAACGCGGCTTCGGCGAGAACACTGGTTATTCCACCTGGAGCCGTACTGCAGTTAGAGGACGCGACGACGCTATCCGCGAGGAGCAGTTAATCGTTTATGGCACATATCTGCTGCCCTTCGGCAGGAACCAGCTGGTCGGTAGTAATGTTCCACGGTTTGTCGATGAGATCATAGGCGGCTGGCAGTTCAGCCCGGTCATCACGTGGTCAAGCGGCTTACCGTTCACCCTCGGCGTGGGCGGCGGCTGCGGCGCTTCCATTCCCAGCAGTGCTCCCTGCTATCCGAACGGCAGCGGCCTATGGGTAAAACCACACCTGACCAGCTTCGATCCGGTCAATCATCGGCGCACATACTTTACTGCCGCGGATGTTCCCACCGACCGCTTCACCCAGGCAGGTTTGGACCAGATCGGCACCATGGGCAGGAACTCTCTCTATGGACCGGGATACTTTAACGGCGATCTGTCGTTGCAGAAGAACTTCCCGATCCACGAAAGCCTGCTCGCCCAGTTCCGTGTAGACGCTTATAACGGATTCAACCACATCAACCCCGGCAATCCGGGCACTACAAACACAGGCACGGATGCGTTCATAACCTCTGAGCCAGCTCTCAACGTTTACACCAACCCACGGCAACTGCAATTCTCACTACGGCTCCAGTTCTAGGCTGATCCGTTTCCACCCAAATGAGGGGAGTCAATCGCTCCCCTCAAACTAAATTGAATTTAAGCGATTGCTTATAAATGGGCTTAGTGGATTCAGACCTGACGCTATGCGCGGGAATGAATAGGTACTAAGCCCGTTTTACTTGAGCGAAGCCATCTTCCGCAGTTCGTCGTAGAGATTTGGAGGAACGTCCGAGGACCAGAAATAGAGCGGGCAGATAGATTGGAGGGATCAAAATAATGGGGTTGAGACTTCCGAAAATCCGGAAGTGATAGCCCTGGCTCATTTTGACAGTCTATCTGCCCACCCGCGCGCGGACCAGACTTGGTATCAGCACCATATAGCGGGAGCGCGTCCTTGATCTGAGCTGTATTGGCCATTTATCGAAACAAAGGCACATCCTGTCGATACAATAAAAAACTTATGACCCGAGCAGAGAGGCGCAGGCGTACATACGTTGTCGCACGCAGACGTTGGCAAATACTCAAAGACCGTCATCGGACTGTCGATCTGGAGATAGGCAAACTCAGGAAGTACAACCTTAGCTGCAACTGTTGGATGTGCGGCGAAGATCAAGAGGTGCCGCGAATCAAGACGGACAAGCGCACGCGATTTGAAGACTGAGCTAATGACCTCGGGGCCGTGGAACTAAGAACAAAACCTGACCATGCGACTCATTCTCTTCGTAACCCGTCGACAACGCACAATCTTTTGCAATGTCTTTGCGCATTCGATGTGACTCCAGGCGAGGAGCGCCGCTGCCAAATTCGCAAGGCGCCTTTGGCTTCGCTCCGCATACGGGACAACTAAAGTTCAGGGATGGATCTATTTTGCTCATTACGGTCTTTTTAGTCCCGCTAGGGCATGAATGATGTTCAATTTTGCACATTGCTCGCTTGGACACTACGGCCCGCACATGGCAAAGCATCTATTCTTCCCAGGTTTGGATTTGTAGCCTGGAAAGTTCAGCTTGGCTTTAACACGTTCAGGCAGATCACGACGATGCACAGGCGACAGAAATAAGTTAATGACCTTGGAGATGTTGTTGGCCGACGAGCCAAACAACGTAATCCAGCAAGCTGGCCCCTTCTGCGATCCCTGAAATCGCATGGTCTTTGACGATTCGTTCACGATGCGATTCGGAACGAAGGTCTCCATTGAGTGATTCACAATGTTTCGTTGCCTTCGCTCCACACATCGGGCAGATAAAATTCAGCGATGGATCAATCGTGTTCATCCCGATGTTTTAACCTTGGGCGTACGAAAATAGTGTGCAATTTTGATCAGGTGTGCAATTTTTTTGCCATTTTCAATTAAGTTATTGATTCCAGATGAGTTCGATGCCGCATTCTCAGACCACCAGGTCAGGGTATGGTGCCATAAGTCATTGATAGGATGCGAATTACATGAATGTTACGGTTGGCAACAGTTGGAACCACAGGGCAATGTCATGCACATACTGTCAAAATGAGATTCCTGCATGAATAAAGGGATTTGACACAAGTTGGGAGCCAATCGCTCCCCTCATTTATTTTCCGATACACTTCGGTCAGCCATGCACAAGGCTCTTCTCCTTTGCGGTCTCATCATTTCGGCACCATGGATCACCGCTCAACAAACTTTGTCCTTGTCTCTTAACGATGCCCGCCAGCTTTTTGCCGAGGGCAGGCTCGACCAGGCACTGCAGGAACTGGATCAGCTTGGCAAAGAGACCCCGGAGACCGCAGGGGTAGAACGGCTGCGCGGCTTTATCTTTTATCAGCAGACCAAGTTTACGGATGCCGACTCGGCCTTTGCGAAAGCTCTCGCACAAGACCCCAAAGACATGGAAGCCATGCAGATGCGCGGTGCGACGCTCTTTCGGATGGGTAAAGCCGCAGATGCCATCCCGCTTCTGGAACAGGCGCGTACGGCAGTTCCCGACGCCAACATCGATCCCAATTACGTGCTCGGCGTCTCCTATTTGCAGGTGAAGCGATACGACGATGCCCGGCGCGCATTTGCTGCACAGTATGGTTTTGCGCCCGATTCCGCGGCGGCATTTCTACTCGCAGCGCGCATGTTTTTTCATCAGGAGAACAGGCTTGTGGCCCAGGCTGCCGCGGAGAAAGCAGTCCAGTTAAATCCCAATCTTCCGCTGGCTCACCAGCTTCTTGGCGAGATCGCGCTGGCCGCTGGAAACACGACGGAAGCGATTGCTGAATTCGAAAAGGAGAAGCAAGTCAATCCTCTGCACGGTGAACTCTATGATCGGCTGGGGGATGCGTACCTGCGCAATCGACAGAACGACGAAGCGCAGCACGCGTTAAATCGCGCCGTGCTTCTGGAACCGAATGCCACCGGACCGTATATTCTGCTGGGGAAGTTGATGCTGAATCAAAAGAATCCAGTCATGGCAGGCATGTATTTGGAACGCGCCCGGCAAATGGACCCCGGCAACTTTATGACACGCTTTCTTCTCGGACAGGTCTATCGCTCCGAGGGCCGTCGAGAAGACGCAGACCGAGAGTTCCGCGCCGCGGAACAGCTCCAGCCACCTCACTCTCCTACAATGGAAGCGCCGCATTAATCCATGCCATTACGTCCGCAGCTCTTTCTTTGTATTGCACTGCTCGCACCTGCCGCTCACGCGCAGAACAATCATGCGACGGAGACGGATCTGCAGAAAGCGGATGCGGCCTTCCATGCTGGATATGCAGCTGCCTCCAGCGGTGACCTGGCAACGGCGCGGCGGCAGCTTCAGCGCGTGGTGCAGCTGGCGCCTCAGGTAGAGGAAGGTCACAGCGCACTGGGAGCTGTGCTTTATAAACTGGGCGATTATACAAAGGCCATCTCAGAGCTGGAAACGGCGTTGCGGCTGAAACCGGAGGATCGAACCGCGCAGGAAAATCTTGCGCTGTCCTACACGCAGACCGGTGCGGATCAAAAAGCGCTGCCAATATTCGAACGCCTGGACAACGATACGTCGCAACCGCTCTCTCCCGATCTGCTTGTCATCTATGCCCGCGCACTGGCAGCGACGCAACAGCTTCCGGCGGCGATAAGGAAGACGCAAGCCGCCATCGCCGCAACACCGCAGAATGCCACGTCGTACGATCAGCTGGGCTCGCTCTATGCGCAGATGCAGAATTGGTCAGAAGCGCAAAAGGCTTTCGAACAGGCTCTGCACCTCGATTCGCAGCTTGCGGCGGCACATCTGCATCTCGGAGTTGTGCTCGCAACTCAGCAGCAGCTTCCTGCGGCGCTGGAGGAGCTGACGACTGCGACCCAGCTCGATCCGAAGAACGCGGCGGCTCAACTGGAGCTTGGCAAAGCATTCGTCACCACTAACCAGGATGACGCCTCGATTCCGCATTTTCAGAAGGCACTGGTGCTGGATCCGACTTTGATCGAAGCAGATCATCAGCTCGCCATGGCATTGCAGCGCGACGGAAAAGAGAAGGAAGCGATTCCTCTTTTTGAGAAGGTGGTTGCCGCACAACCCCGGAACGTCACTGCCCTCACCAACCTGGGTCTGGCACTGGTGCAAACAGGGAAGGCCAAAGAAGCAATTGTGTATTATCAGCGCGCTCTGGCTGTCGATCCCGGCGACATTACCGCGCACGAGGATCTTGGGGTGGCATATCTGCAGCAAAGCGATATCGAAGATGCTATCCGGGAATTCCGCACAGGGCTGGCACTTGCACCCGACAACCCGCAGCTGCACTACAACCTCGGGCTGGCATTCAAGCTGAAGGATGATTTGCCGCAAGCCATTTCGGAATTGGAGACCGCCGCAAAACTGGACACGGCATCGCCCGATCCTCCATACACGCTCGGTATTCTCTACATGCAACAGGGACGCTTCGACGAAGCAGCCACGCAACTGCGCACGGCTCTCGATCGCCGCCCGGAGAATGGTGATGGCTGGGCTGTACTGGGCAGTGTCTACAGGGAGCAGGCGAAGTACGACGAAGCTGGAGCGGCTCTGAAAAAGGCGATTGCCCTCCTGCCGAATCAGCCTGGAACACACATTACGCTTGCCAGCGTTCTGCAAGAGCAGGGCAAGAAGGAGGAGGCGGCGGCGGAACGCAAAACCGCTGCGGATTTAACTCGCGTCGCCGTGAACCGGCAGCGTGCTACATTCGCCACAAATACGGGCAATCTTCTGTTGCAGAAAGGCGAAATAACCGACGCGATCGATCGTTATCAGGATGCGATCAACAGCGACCCTTCTTATCCCGATGCTCACGCACAACTGGCAATCGCATATGAGCGTCAGGGGCGGACTGCCGATGCTGCCACGGAACGCACAAAGGCCGCCGCGCTTGCTCATCCCTGACGCGTGTACTGGCGTTGAATCGAGATCGTACAATGCAAACGTTCAGATGAATCGACGCCGATTTCTTCAATCCCTCAGCCGCACCGCGCTTGTTCTGCCTTTCGCCGATGTCTTGTCGATGGCGACTCCGCCCTGGATGCGCGCATCGCTGGCTGCGGCACAGCAGTCCTCGCAGAGTCAGACGGGTGCTGAGCGCTCGTACGATGCGAAACCGATGCCGCCTCCTCCGGGACCTCATTCGCCGATAGAAGGTTCACCGCTTGGTTTGCAGTTCATCGATGTGGCGACACAATCCGGGCTGAACGCAAAGACTATCTACGGAGGCGAAGGAAAGAACAAGTACCTGCTCGAAACCACCGGCTGCGGCGCTGCCTTCTATGACTATGATCACGACGGTTGGGTCGATATTTTCCTGGTAAACGGATGGCGGCTGGAAGGCTTTGCAAAAGGGCATGAACCGACGTGCCATCTCTTCAAGAACAATCGCGACGGCACGTTTACCGATGTCACCGTCAAGGCTGGTCTCGCGCGCAGCGGCTGGGGGCAAGGCTGCTGCGTCGGCGATTATGACAACGATGGGCATGACGACCTCTTCATCAGCTACTACGGGCAAAATGCGCTCTTTCACAACAATGGGGATGGAACATTTACCGATGTGACCAGGAAGGCAGGACTACTGCAATCCACGCTGCGCTGGAACTCAGGCTGCGCGTTTCTTGACTATGATCGCGACGGACATCTCGATCTCTTCGTAGGCAATTACATCGATCTCGATCTCAAGACTGCGCCGACACCGGAATCCGGCCCCTGCACCTACAAAGGCATTCTCGTAGCCTGCGGTCCTCCAGGTTTATCGGGCGGAAAGAACCTTCTGTACCACAACAACGGCAATGGAACCTTCCGCGACGTTTCAGAGAAGGCGGGCATGTGGAATACGGTCGGAAACTATGCGCTCAGCGTTGCCGTTGCCGATCTGGACAACGACGGCTGGCCGGACATTTACGTTGCTAACGACTCCACCGCCGCCACGCTTTATCAGAACCAGAAAAACGGCACGTTCAAAGATATTGCGATCGAAGCAGGCGCGGCTCTCTCACCGGACGGGAAGCCGCAGGCCGGAATGGGGGTCTCCATCGGAGACTACAACCGCGACGGCAACCTCGACATCGTGAAAACGAACTTCGCCGGCGATACCGATTCTCTTTATGCGAATCTTGGCGACGGCAACTTTGAGGACCAGACCTATCGCTCCGGATTGGGCGTCAACACTCGCTATCTCGGGTGGGGACTCGGCTTCTTCGATATGGACAACGACGGCTGGCTCGATCTGCTGGTCTCGAACGGCCACGTGTATCCGGAGGTGAGCAGTTCGAAAACCGAAGCGCCTTATGCCGAGCACAAATATCTGTACCGCAACCTGCACAATGGCCGATTTGAAGAGGTTACCGACAAGGGCGGCCCGGGGATAACGGCAGCTGTTGCTGCGCGCGGATGCGCTTTCGGCGACTACGACAACGATGGCGATCTGGATATCATCGTCAATTGCGTCAATTCCCTGCCGCAGCTCCTGCGCTGCGATTCGGAGTGGAAGCGCAACTGGATCAAGGTCAAGGCAATCGGCAGGAAGTCGAACCGGACGGGCATCGGCGCGCGCGTAAAAGTCCTCGCAAAGACCGATCCCAGCTCGCAGAAACCTTTGCTGCAGATTGACGAGGTGCGCAGCGGCGGCAGCTATTATTCGCAAAGCGATCTGCGATTACACTTCGGGCTTGACCAGGCAAAGATTGTCGACCAGTTGGAGATTCACTGGCCTTCAGGACAAATAGATGTCTTCAAGAATCTGGAAGCGAACAAACTCTATGTCATCGAGGAGGGCAGCAGGATACCGAAAGCGGAGATTCTGACTGGGCTGAAAAGAAGTTGAACCTATCCCTGCGCACAGTAGTTTTCCGTGCAGCCGATTGGAACCACGCACAAGCGGGCGGTGAGAATGACAAGAGCTATCCACAGCATGTCCGCACCGAGCAGGTGCACGATCTGCATCCAGGTGGGTGCAAGAAGCGCGACATCGGCAAAACCCAAAGCATATTGCAGGGCGAACAACGCGACGACGCCACCCGCCAGCTTGCGGTTCCTTCCCTTCCACGCGCTGGTAAAGATCAGCCAGCAGATGAATGCGCCGGCGATAAATCCCAACGATGGATGGAGCCAGCGAATACGCAGCAACCACGTACTTTTGGCAGAAAAATCCTGCGCTAACGCCGAACGCAGTGTCGTTGCCGGGAAAAGTGTATCGCCAAGCGCGGCGAGCGAGCCGCTGACTCCTACAAAAAGCGTGGCGAGAAGACCTACGGAAGCAACTCCGATCGAACGATAGTCGACGCTGCCACGCATAAACCCGACAGAGCGTGACAGGAAGTGCGCCGTGAGAGCAAGCGCTGCCAGCAGTAAAAGCGTGTTTGCGAGATGGAGTGACAGATACACAGCGCGCGACGCTGACTGGTCATGGGCAACTTTGCCTAAAAGCACAAGAAGCGCTCCGAGAAGCGCTTCATTAAAAGTCAGGATGGCGGCCGTTACGACCCAGGCACGTGCGAGATGGCGTTTCGCCGTCGATGCGAATGTCCACGCCAGCAAAGCCAGCATGGCAATCAGAGCGATCCCGCTGGTGGCGCGATGGGCCAGCTCAACGATGGTTTCGATGCGGGGAGAATGCTGGATGACCGTGCCGTTGCAGAGCGGCCAGTGTTCTCCGCAGCCTGCGCCTGAACTGGTAGCACGCACAATGGAACCCCACAGGATCACGGCAACGTTATAACCAAGCACAGTCCAGGCAAAACGCTGTACTCCCTTTGAGTGCCCTGCCTCGGCTGAGAAAAACGGGATTGCGCTCGTAGTCAAAAGAGCTCCGACTGTTCCGTATTCATTCTAATTGTTTTCGCCGCTACAACTCTTTTTCTTCGAAGTGAATCTCATCTACGCTATGAAAATTCTTCCCACTTTTAAACAATTCGCACCACTGGTTCTTACATCTACTTTATTTATCGGCACTTCCGCCGTGTCCTTCGCGCAATCAAGCGCCTCGCAGGATATGAAGACAGCCGGAACCGATACGAAAAATGCTGCGAAGAGCACCGGCCACGGTATCAAGAAGGGCACAACCACCGGTTATCACAAGACAAAGGAAGGCACTACAACAGCCTACGACAAGACCAAAGAGGGTTCGACCAAGGCTTACGACAAGACCAAGGAAGGAACGCAGAAAGTTTTCGATCCGGACAAGGAATCGTCCTCCAAAGTAAAGGATAAGAGCAAGGAATCTACTCAAAAAGTAAAAGATAAGAGCAAGGAGACGGAACAGAAAGTGAATGACTCTACCCCGCCTCAATAATGCAGTCCATGCAGCTTGTCCATTCTCTTCGAGCGACTCTCTCCCTCCGCTGATCTTCCAGACATCGAAGAAATCAGAGTGCCTTGTTACCATTAATGGGTAAGGCACTTTTATCTTTGAAAATATTTTGCTTGGAGGATCAATGAATGCGCATCTTCGTCAATGAGTTTTGCGGCCATCCATTTCAGATCCAGCTGAGCCGGGAATTGGCAATCCGTGGCCACCAAGTCCAGCACGTGTATTTTTCGGGCAACACCTCCACCCCAAAAGGCGCGGTCGAAGATACCAGCATCTCTGAAAATCTGACGATCTCCGGCCTCGATATTCAACGTCAATTTGAAAAGCTTTCTATTCGCAGACGCCGCGCGGCCGATATCGAATACGGAACGGTTGTCGCCGAAGCTGTGAGCAGGTTCAAGCCCGATGTCGTGCTCTCTGCCAACATGCCGCTGGATGCCCAGAAAATACTATTGAAGGCCACGAAGAATCAGGATGCCAAATTTATCTATTGGCTACAGGACGTCTACAGCATGGCCGTACGTTTTGTCCTGGCGCGCCGACAGAAGCTTCTGGCACACATCGGAGGTGCTTATTACGAATCGATGGAGAAGAGACTGCTTCGCCAGTCCGACTCCGTTGTTTGCATTTCCGACAGCTTCGTCGATTACGTTAAAAACTGGGGAATAGAGGAAGAGAAAATTCACCTCATTGAAAACTGGTCTCCGCTTGATGAGATCAGTCCCTTGCCGAAGAACAACGCATGGGCGCGCGAAAATGACGTGGCAGATAAGTTCTGCTTCATGTATTCGGGAACACTTGGCATGAAGCATCGACCGGAGCTGTTGCTGAAACTGGCACAATATCTGGAGACGACGCGTGAAGCGATCCTCATTGTGAACGCGGCCGGAGCAGGTGCGGACTGGTTGCAGACCCAAACGAAAGATATAAGCCGCGATGTTTTCCGCCTGCAGCCCTTTCAACCATACGAACGGCTTTCGGAGGTCATGGCGACTGCCGATGTACTCATCGCACTGCTCGATTCGGACGCCGGAAAATTTGCCGTCCCCTCCAAGACGCTGACTTACCTGTGCGCCGCTCGACCCATCCTGATGGCTGCGCCGAATGTGAATCAGGCAGCGAAAGTCATACGAACGGCGAAAGCCGGGCTGGTAGTATCGCCCGATTCTCCTGAAGATTTTGTTGCAGCGGCACGGGAATTCATGGACAGGCCAGATGAAAGAGCGGCGCATGCGCAACAAGCGCGGGCTTATGCTGAGCGGCATTTCAACATTGGATATATAGCAGATCGATTCCTGCATCTGATTCAAGCCTGAGTGGATTTATGAGCGAGCCGGCAATGGATGGCTCGTTTCTCACGTAACCG
Organism: Terriglobales bacterium; assembly: GCA_015655315.1. Taxonomy (GTDB): domain Bacteria; phylum Acidobacteriota; class Terriglobia; order Terriglobales; family Acidobacteriaceae; genus Alloacidobacterium. Next base: position 1,573 of record JAATFH010000378.1, on the reverse strand, counting down.
GCGGTCTGCTCAGTCCATTCCCGATATTCTTAAATGAAGCAGCCAACGCTCTATCCCGCGAAAAGGATCCCACTGCATTGAAACAAGTTGTCATTTTTGGAGGTACTGGTTTTATCGGAACACATACTGCGCAGCGGCTGCTGCAGGAACCCGGTGTCGAGCAGGTCGTGCTTGTCGACATCGGTCATCCAAGGACAGAGCCGTATGCAGCAGTGTTGCAAGCCGCGCTGGCGTCGGGCAAAGCGCGTTTCGTACTGCATGATGTGCGCCAGCCGATGCCGATGGATGTGCTGCCGAAGGCTGACCTGATCTTCAATTTTGCTGCGATCCATCGCGAGCCCGGACACGAGCCGCGCGAATACTATGAGACGAATCTGCTGGGCGCAACCAATGTCTGCAATTATGCGGACGATGTCGGTTGCCGTCATCTCGTCTTCACCAGTTCTATTTCGCCTTATGGCATCTCTGAAGAAAGCAAACATGAGGGATCGCTGCCCATACCTGAGACTCCGTACGGCGGCTCAAAACTGGCCGCGGAGAAGATGCATATCGCGTGGCAGGTAGCCGCACCGGAGAAAAAACTTCTGATCGTGCGGCCCGGAGTCGTTTTCGGTCCGGGAGAAGGTGGCAACGTCACCCGACTGGTGCGCAGCCTGGTAAAAGGCTATTTCGTCTATATGGGCAACCATGACACCCGTAAAGCGGGCGGCTATGTGAAAGAGCTGGTCAACGTCTTTCTATTCGGCATCGATTACCAAAACAACGGAGGGGAAAGCATGATGCTGCTGAATTTCTCCGTGCAGCCGACGCCGAACGTCAGCCAGTTCGTCGAAGCGATTCGTAAAGTGGGAAAAATCAAACGTTCGCCCTTCTCGATTTCGCGAAAACTCCTGCTCGGCATTTCTTATCCGATCGATTTCATTGCCAGAATCTTCGGAATCACGCAGCCCATCTCACCGACTCGCATCCGAAAGCTCTATCGCTCAACGAACATTGAACCCCGCAAGCTGCAGGAACTCGGATACTCATACCGGTACACGCTTCAAGAAGCGTTCGAGGATTGGGAAAAAGACAAGCCCGAAGATTTCCGTCCCTGAGTATCAACGCTGCAAAAGTCTTAGCCTGTGGCCAACTCTTTTGCACGCTGCGCCGCGCGCATCACAGCTTTGATCAACGTGACACGCAAACCGCCTTCTTCAAGTTCAAGGATGCCGTCGATCGTGCACCCTGCCGGGGTCGTCACAGCATCCTTGAGCAGCGCCGGATGGTAGCCCGTATCGAGCACCATCTTCGCAGCACCGAAGGTCATCTGCGCAGCCAGCAAGGTTGCCGTATCGCGCGGCAGGCCTACTTTCACGCCTGCTTCGGCGAGCGATTCGAGAATGATGTAGATATAAGCCGGACCGGACGCCGAGAGAGCCGTGACGGCGTCCATGTGCTTTTCGTCAACGATGACGGTGCGGCCAATCGTCTCAAAGATGCGGGAAGCCATCAGCAGCTGTGAATCGGTGACATATTTACCGCGGCAGAGCGCCGTCATACCCACACCCAGCATCGAGGGCGTGTTCGGCAT
>JAATFH010000357.1 GCA_015655315.1 Terriglobales bacterium | reverse complement strand
TTTTCCGCGTCGGCCATGACGGCCTTGATTTCCTTGATGCCGGAGAGCACGGCGGAGAACTCGATGAAGGTGGCCTTGGTTGTTTCGGCGATGATCTTGGCGAGCGTGGTTTTGCCGACGCCGGGCGGCCCCCAGAAGATCATCGACGAGGCGTCGTCGCGTTCAATCTGTACGCGGAGTGGTTTCCCGGGGCCGAGGAGGTGTTCCTGGCCTACGTATTCGTCGAGCGTGCGCGGACGCATGCGTTCGGCTAGCGGCGCGTGCTTTGTTGCCGTGGCGAGGTCCGGAGTATTGCCGAAGAGGCTCATTCTGCTTTGTTAGATGATTCTACGGTTTATACGGTGATGGCGTATTGCTGGTCTACAGTTGTGGTTCCCACCCTGGCTTCGTCAGGATGGGGCACCCCCTTTCTTGCTGGGAGGGCCAAAAAACGTCGAGTCCACGCGGCGCTCAGAATGACATTGCTATCGTGGCGAGTGATTTTCTCGTTGGCGGGAAGCTTCGTAGAGCAGGATGCTGGCGGCGATGGCGGCGTTGAGGGATTCGACCGGCCCGGGACAGGGGATGGTGATGCGTACGTCGCATCGGTTCGCGAGTTCGGATGCGAGTCCGTTGCCTTCGTTTCCGATAAAGAGCGCTATCGGTTGAGAGAGATTGGCCTGCGGTGCAGGCGTCCCGCTGTCTGCTGCCGTGGCGACAGTGCGTATCCTATACTTGCGAAGGGCCGCGAAGAGATCGTTAGCGGAGGTGGAGACGAACGGAAGCCGGAATGCGGAGCCGGACGAGGCGCGGAGAGCTTTGGGGTTCCAGATGCTCACGGTGCCGGGAAGCGCGACGATTCCGCTTGCGCCGAAGGCTTCGGCGGAGCGAACAATGGTGCCGAGGTTGCCGGGATCCTGCAATCCGGCTGAGACGAGGATGAGCGGACGCGGCTTGGCCAGGATGTTGTCGAGCGTGAACCCCGGAGCTACGGCGAGCCCTGCGATCGGCTGAGGCGATTCGGTGGTGACGGCGCTTGAGAATATATCGGGAGGCAACTCGAGGATTTCCGTGTGAACCGGCAGAGGGAGGTCTTTCAGGAGGCCGAGACTGCCGCTGCGGACGAAAAGAGCTGTAATGCGGAGTCCGCTGCGGAGGGCTTCTTCGACGAGATGCCGGCCTTCGAGGGCAATCAGTCCCGCATCGTTTTTTTCGCCCTTTCGGAGGGCGGCCCGCAAATCTTTTACGCGGGCGTTCTGCCGGCTTTGTACAATGCGAACATGCGCGTGATTTGAAGCCGCTTGCATGGGTGCGATTTTATCGTGTCTGTGATGGTTTCCGTCTGCTGTCCGCGCTTTGGAGTTCCTGAAGGAGTGGCCTTGTCTGCGGAGATTTTGCGCATACATCCGGATGAACCAGAGCCGGAGCGCATTGAGTATGTCGTTTCGTGTTTGCGCAGCGGCAAAGTTGTCGGGATACCGACGGATACTTTTTACGGCCTGGCAGTAGACCCAGTGAACCTGCGCGCGGTAGAGAGCATTTACGAGATCAAGTCGCGGCTGAAGCACAAGCCGTTGTCGCTGCTGATCGGCAATTTGTCGCAGGCCTATGAACTGGCACGCGATCTGGGGACGAGTTTCGACCGTCTGGCAGAGCGCTTCTGGCCGGGTCCTCTGACGCTGATTGTGAAGGCCAGCTCTCGTCTGCCCTTGCGGGTGACGGCGAATACCGGCAACGTGGCACTGCGTATTCCGGATGCGGTGATTCCGCGTGCCATTGCGGATGCTTTCGGGTTGCCGATCACGGCGACATCCGCCAACCTGCAGGGCGCGCCTGAATGCACCTACGCCGCGTGCGTCCGCGACCAGATCGGCGACCGGATTCCCCTTATCGTGGACGGAGGGCCGACCGGGCGCAGCTCGCCGACGACGATTGTGGATCTTTCGGGCGGCGAAGACCGCTGGCAGATTTTACGTGAGGGAGCGATTGCGACGCACGAAATCGCTCTGGCACTGCATCCCTAGGCCCCGGTTTTACCGTTCATGATCGTTCCTGACACCAACCTGCGGCGGAAAGGCGCTGGCGGCAGACTGCTGGGGAGTGTCTTGCTGCTTGCGCTGACGGCCGCGATCGCGTGGACGGCGTGGGTTTATGGTCAGATTCTCTACTACGCTGACCGGGATGAGGCGCGTGCGGCCGATGCCATCGCAGTTTTTGGAGCCGCTGAGTACGACGGACGGCCTTCGCCGGTGTTGCGCGCGCGGCTCGATCACGCGCTCGATCTCTACAGCCGTGGAATGGCTCCCATGGTCATAACGCTGGGCGGCGGCGATGAGGGAGACCGCCATTCGGAAGGCAGCGTGGGGCATGACTACCTGCTCGCACATGGGGTTCCGGAAACCGCGATCATCGCGGAGACGCAGAGCGACAATACTGCCCAGTCTGCGGCGCGGCTGGCGGTGATTGCACGAGCCAACCATCTGAACCGCATCCTTGTGGTGAGTGATGGCACGCACCTTTTCCGCATCCATGCGTTATGCGAACGGCTTGGGCTTATCGTTTACACCTCGCCGCGGCCGGTTGGAAAGAGCATCAGCAGGTGGGATTCTTTTTCCCGCATGGCGCATGAAATCATCAGCTACACGGCCTGGAGATTACACCTTCACTAGCCATCCGGCAGACGCGGCAGCCACGAGAGTCGACAGGAAGTTCACCGTGTCGTTGTTCAGCCATCCCCGGCGCTCGAAGACGGCCCCCAGAAAACTGTCAGCGAAGAGACCGAGAACCGCGCAGAAAAAGACGACGGCGCCGTTTCGCGGGTCGAGAGGGAATATCGCTGCGGCCACGACGGCGATGATGGCTGCACCGATGCATCCGATGGCTGTCCCGGCAAGCGTAATGCCGCCGTCCGTTCCTGCAGGCACTACTTTTAGCGTGGTCAGCAATCGCGGCTGGCCACCGAAGACCTGTCCTAATTCGGAAGACAGGGTATCGGCGGCAGCCTCAGCCAAAGCTGCTGCGATGGCGGCGAGGGATGCAGCTTCGGTTCGCGCGGACGGAGTGAAGAGCTGCGCCGCAGTCAGCGGAAGCGATGCAAGTGCCGCTATTCCCAGATTGGCGACCACCTGCGATGCCTTGCGTCCGTGCTTTTCTTCGGCAGTGCCGAGCTTTTCTTTGCGTGACCGTCCAATCCGCGTTGCCGTCAGCGTGAGAACGAGCATGACGATGAGCGGAATGAGCGCGGTTCTCCAGCCGGGGGTGCGCAGATAGAGGCAGGCGGTGAGAATAGCTCCCGTGGCCGCGGCGTAGCCGGTGGCCGCGCGCGCGAGCCAGACAATCAGCCCGAAAGCGATGCTGATTCCAGCCATCTGCAAAAGGACAGGATCGTGGAGCGCCCATTCCCTCGTGGCCTGGAGAAATATCCAGATGCAGCAGGCAGGCACTACAATCAGGAGGAGCAGTTGCGATTGCCAGTGCAGCGACGGAGTAGAGCGGTTTTTCTGTTGCATCGGGTTTTTCCTGGCGTGTGTGGCAAATCGAAATGCGTGAGTGATTTACAATCTAGTTTTCAAGGCGTTTTGTCCCGATTGTTGCAGGCTTTGTCTTGATTTGCCAGTTGACCTTTTCCCTGTGGCCGAGGTCAGTTGGAATATGTGGTTCTGTGGGGAGAAAATTGCCAGTGCAGGATTTAGTCGCTGAATGAGGTATCTGAGAGTGCGAAGTGTCACCGGGCCTAAGCGCCCATGGTTTGCTGCCGGGGTACTGGCTTTGGCGGGTGTATCCGGATGCGGCAACCAGTATCGTCCCGTAGTAACACCTATACCGCCCACCGGCCCGGCACCGCAGCCGCAAGCTTTCGTAGTGGCTTTTTCCCAGCCGGGGCTGACCACGGGCGGAACTTCAAATCCCTGTCCGCAAACACCCTATACGCAAGCCGGAGTTGTGACGTTAGTCGACATTTCCGGTGACAGTGTCACGGCACTGGCGAACGCGGGCACCGGTCCACTGACATTTGCGCTGGATCCCAGCGGTTCGACAGCCTATAGCATGAACTGCGACGGCACTGTAAGCACGGTTCCGTTGAGCACGACTTTGCAGTCGAAAAATGTTCTGACTACGACTCTGCCCAAAGACGCAAGCGGCAATACGTTACCGACCAATATGCTGGTGACGACGTCGGGCCAATATGTTGTCGAGCAGAACCGTACGGCACTCGGCGCGTTGACGGGAAGTCCGGCATCGCTCAAGCAGGAGATTCCAGTGGCTCCCGCTGTAATCAATGCCATCGGCACCGCCAGCAGCCAGTACATTTATTCCATCAGCCAGGGAAATAGCACCGATGGCAGCGGCGTGCAATGGGGGCAGTGCGATCCCAACTCCGGTACGACGGTTACGACGAACGGCGAAGCGGATGGTGTCCAGGTATCCACGAACACGGTGAACAACCGGCTTCCAGTTGGCGTTTGCCCGGTTTACGGGTTGATGACGGCGGACAGCCGCCGCACTTTTATCCTGAATCGCGGCAGCGGAACGATCACCGTCATTGACAGCGTAAAGAACCAGCTCGACACGGATTCGCAGAGTCAATACATGACCAATGCGACGATCAATGTCGGCAAGGGTCCTGTCTACGCGGATATATTCACACCGGCGGCGTTGTTGGTGACGGCAAATTACGATGACGATTCGATCAGCATCATCAATGTGAGCATCAACGGACCAGTCGAAGGTTTTACCGACACGCCGAACTTTGGACAGGTGCTGGCAACGGTGAAACTGAAGCCGGGAAGCCATCCGGCTGCGGTTACAGTACTGCAGGACGGCAGCCGCGCTTATGTGGCTGACGAGGGAGATGGAACGGTAACGGTTGTGAATCTTTCGAGCTTCACAGTAGAGTCGGTGCTGCCTGTCAATGGGCACCCGCGATCGATTGCCTCGGCCTTCAACTCTCCGATCGGCAAGGTCTATACCATCGCGCAGGACAGTCCCTATCTGACAGTCATTCGCACGGACACGGACATCGTAACGTCGTCAATTCTGCTGCAGGGAAATGGCGTGGATGTGCATACCACGACGCAATATCTGGGCAGCAGTTCCACGACTTCGCAGGCAAATAACATTACACAAAGCCGTTCCGTCGGGTCGGGTGCTCCTTAGAAATTCGAATCAGCACAGTCGGAAAAGGCGCTCTCAAGATAGAGCGTCTTTTTTGTTTTGGGTTTTGCGTTTGGAGTTCGAATCGGTATGCTCTTGTCTTAAGTCTTTCTAAGGAAAACTACCTTTCTTTCGGGGAAACGATAACAAGGTGATCCGGGCAAATTTTTATTCTGTCGCTCTTTGTGTGACCGTTCTCGGGATGTTGATTGCCATGCCGGTATTCGCACAAATACAGCGGCCAGCGTTGATTCCTGAGCCGCGTGAATTTGAGAGCAGGGAAAACCTTTCGCTGGCTCATGGCATTTCGCTTTCGACATCGACGAAAGATGCCGAGGACTCCTTTACCTCCGACGACCTGCTCGCGGCTTTGAAGGAGCAGGGCATTGCGCACACTGCGAAAGGCGTTCACGTCTATCTGTTGCGCGATGTATCGCCCGCAGGAAAGCGGGCTCTTGCAGGGGGAAAGCTTTCGTTCGATCCGCAGATGCAGGACGAGGGCTATCTGCTGTTCACATCGAAAGGCAGCATCTATATCGTCGCCCATGCAGCAGCGGGACTTTTCTATGGTGCGCAGACGGCCAAGCAGCTGATCTCCGGCTCAGGAGAGAGCGCAGTTTTTCAGGGCTGCATGATTCGCGACTGGCCAGCCATGAAGTATCGCGGCGTGCATGACGATTTGTCGCGTGGGCCGGTGCCGACGCTTGAGTTCCAGAAAAAACAGATTCGCACCTTTGCCGCCTACAAGATGAATGTGTACTCGCCTTACTTCGAGCACACGATGCAGTATGCTTCGAATCCTCTGCCCGCATTGCCAGGAGGCTCGATGTCGAAGGCGGACGCGGAGGCGCTGGTCGAATATGCGAAGCAGTATCACGTGACGATTGTGCCGGAGCAGGAGGCCTTCGGGCACCTGCACCATATGCTGATCCTGCAGCAGTATGCACATCTGGCCGAGGTTCCGAACGGCAGCGTGCTGGCGCCGGGTGAGGCAGGTTCGCTGCAGGTGATCAAGGATTGGTTCACTGAGCTGGCGGCGATTTTTCCTGGGCCGTTTCTGCACATCGGCGCTGATGAGACCTTTGAGCTGGGACAGGGAAAGACCGCCGATGACGTGAAGCAGCGTGGCCTGGGCGCTGTTTATGTCGATTTTCTGACGAAGATTCACACCGAGCTTGAGCCGTTGCATCGCCGGTTGATGTTCTGGGGCGATGTGGCGATGAATGATCCCGCGCAGGTCATGCGCCTGCCGAAGGACATGGTTGCCGTGGCGTGGCATTATGAGCCGGAAGAGGATTTCAGCAAGTGGCTCGATCCGTACACGAAAGCCGGCATGGAGACCTGGGTTGCGCCGGGCGTGAACAACTGGAGCCGCGTTTATCCGAATAACAACCTGGCGCTCAAGAATATCCAGGGATTTGTTGCCGCAGGGCAGAAGGCCGGGAGCACTGGCGTGCTCAATACGATCTGGAATGACGATGGCGAAGGGCTGTTTGTCGAGGACTGGTATGGGATTCTCTTTGGCTCGGCGGCAGGATGGCAGCCGGGAGCGAGCGATATTGCGGAATTCCAGAAGAACTACGGCAAGGTCTTCCATGGTGATGCGACGGGCGATCTCGACCAGGCACAGATAGCGCTGATGCAGGCCCATCTCGCTTTTGAAAAAGCCGGGGTAGAGGACGCGAAGGATGGTCTGTTCTGGCTCGATCCATGGAGCGCGGAAGGGCAGGCAACTGCGGCGAAGATCAAACCGGTGCTCGAAGAAATTAGAACGGATGCGGAACGAGCACTGACATTGATTGCACAGGCGCGGCAGGCGGGCAAGCTGCGCGAATCGGATGCCGTGGATGCAGTGGAACTGGGCGCGCGGAGAATGGATTTTCTGGCTTTAAAATTTCAGACGGCGGCGGATATTGCCGAGACGTATCAGAAGCTGTACCAGGACCAGAACGATACGGAAGCGCGCAAACATATTTCCGGCAGTGTAAGGAATCTCGCAGGCCGGTCGCTGGATCTGCGGGAAGGCTATGGATACATCCGTGACCTTTACAAAGATGCATGGCTCAAAGAAAATCGGCCTTATTGGCTGGACAACGTGCTGGCTGAATACGATCTGTCCATGCAGTTGTGGATTGTTCGTGCGGAGAAGCTGCGGGCGGCGCGTCAGCAATGGAGTTCGACGCACACTCTGCCCTCGCCGGAACTACTCGGCATGACACCTGTTGTGTCTAAATAATATGTAACCTTTACTGATGCATATACCGTTGCGCACCGTTGATCTGGTTCTCGTCGTTCTCTACCTCATAGGGATCACATGGTTTGGTCTGCGCTTTCGCAATAAGGGAGAGCGGTCGATCAAGAGCTATTTTCTTGCTGATCGCAATATTCCCTGGTGGGCGATTGCGCTTTCCATCGTTGCCGCGGAGACGAGCACGCTGACGATCATCAGCGTGCCCGGCATTGCGTTTACCGGTGACTTCGGCTTTCTGCAGCTGGTGTTGGGATACCTGCTGGGGCGCATCGTCATCTGCATTCTGTTTCTGCCGCGATATTTTCGCGGAGAACTGATGACTGCATATCAGCTGATCGGCGAGCGTTTCGGGACACGCCTGCACCGGCTTACGGCGCTGCTGTTTCTTGTGATGCGCGCCGCGGCGGAAGGAGTGCGCGTCTTTGCGGTGGCGATTGTGGTGGGTGTTGCGCTGGGCACGGGAGACGTTGCTTCGATTGTCATCCTGTCGCTGCTCACGCTGCTGTACACCTTTGAAGGCGGCATGAAGGCGGTCATCTGGACGGACGTGTTGCAGATGCTGCTCTACGTGGTGGGTACGCTGGTCAGTTTATGGTCGGTGTGCAGGCACATTCCCGGCGGTGCGCATACGCTGCTGTCGGTGGCGTCATCGGCAGGGAAGCTGACTGTGTTTCACTTCTCGCTGTCGATTTCGCAGACATATACATTCTGGGCTGGCATTGTCGGAGGATGTTTCCTCACTATGGCCAGTCACGGCACCGATCAGTTGATGGTGCAGCGCTTGCTGGTGGCGAAGAACCTGCGCGAATCGCGGCTGGCGTTGTTGTCGAGCGGGGTTGTGATCCTTGTACAGTTCACGCTCTTTCTATTTATCGGAGCCGGATTGTTCGTGTACTACAAACAGACTGGGTTGACGCCGCATGTGGCGAGTGCCGACCGGCTTTTTCCGCAGTTCATCGTGCATCAGATGCCCGTGGGTATTTCTGGATTGATGATCGCGGCGATTCTTGCTGCTGCTATGTCGAATCTGAGCGCCGCGTTGAACTCGCTGGCCTCGACTTCGATGGTGGATTTCTATTTGCTGCGGCGCCCGGATGTGAGTGAGGCGACAAAGACGCGGCTGTCACGATGGATGACGTTGGGTTGGGCTGCCGTGCTTCTAGCGCTGGCGATTATTTCCCGTGGCAGCGGCCATGTTCTGGAAATCGGACTTTCCATCGCGTCTGTCTTGTGGGGCGGCATGCTT
>JAATFH010000337.1 GCA_015655315.1 Terriglobales bacterium | reverse complement strand
CCGCGCGGCATGGGTGGCGCTGTGGCTTGCGGCTCTCTGTCCGTTCACCGCGAACTACGCCGCTACCCCGTTGACCGAAACACTGGAACTTTTCTCCATCGCACTCGCTCTTTTCAGCTTTGCGCGCCTCTTAGAGAACCCGGAATGGCGCTGGGTGTTGTTGCTGTCTTCTGCATTCAGCTACGCGGCGATTCTGCGTCCGGATGGCGCGCTGCTGGCCGTGGCTTTCTGTCCGGCGATTGTTTTCTACGGGACGAAGATGTGGGGGATGCGCCCGATGCTGCGCATGGCGCTCGTGTGTGGGCTGCTTTCCGTGCTGCCGTTTCTTCCCTGGACGATTCGCAACTGGAAGACGTTCCATGTGATTCAGCCGCTGGCTCCGCGCTATGCCATGGACCCCGGTGAAAGCACGAGCCCCGGCTTCAACCGCTGGACGAAGACGGTCTGCGCCGATTTCACCTGCACCTGGGAAATCTATTGGAATGCCAACAGCGATGTGCTGCTGTTCGATCATCTGCCCGCGCGCGCGTTCGATTCTCCTGCGCAATACGAGAAGACGAAACAACTCTTCGAGGACTACAACAAAACCACCACGCTGAGCCCGGAGATCGATGACCGCTTCGACGATCTGGCGCAGGAGCGCATCGCTGCCCGGCCGCTCCGCTACTACATCACGATGCCGCTTTTGCGTCTTGCCGATATGTGGTTCCGCCCACGCACGGAGTTGCTGTGGATCGAGCTGCGCTGGTGGGAATACTCCAAGCACAATGCCGAGACGGAGTTCGCCTTCGCTTATGCAGCGCTCAATCTCGCTTACATCGTTCTAGCGCTGATTGGCTTGTACCGCCGGCCCCGCTTTGCCGGAGCCATGCTGCTGTTTATCCTGCTCCGCTGTGCCCTGTTGGCTACCATCGAAGCTCCGGAGCCGCGCTATACACTCGAATGCTTCCCCATGCTCATTGCGCTCGCGGGTGTGGCTTTCGATCGCAAGGCGGCCTACCTGCGCCTGCCACTTTAAATTACGGAGAATTATGAGTCAGGAAATCTGGACCGCCGTCGACGAATACATCAATGACCAGCTTGTGCCCTCAGACCCTGCGCTGGAAGACGCTCTCGCTGCCTGCGCGGAGGCGAAGCTGCCCGCGATCAGCGTAACGCCGAGCCAGGGAAAGCTGCTGCACCTGCTCGCGCGCCTGGTGAACGCGAGAAATATTTTAGAAATCGGGACGCTGGGTGGTTACAGCACCATCTGGCTCGCTCGTGCTCTACCTGCCGATGGCCGTCTCATCACCCTGGAGTTCGATCCGAAACACGCGCAGGTTGCCGGCGAGAATATCGCGAACGCCGGTCTTGCGGATCTGGTTGAGCTGCGCGAGGGCAAAGCGCTGGAGCTTTTGCCGGAATTGGCCGCCGAGGGCCTCGAAGCCTTCGATTTCGTTTTCATCGATGCCGACAAGTGTAACAATCCGCAGTATTTTGAACGCGCGCTCCGACCCTCGCACAAAGGCAGCCTGATAATCGTGGACAATGTAGTGCGCGACGGCGGCGTGATCGACGCCGAGAGCAACAATGCCGACATCCAGGGTACGCGGCGCATGTTCGAGAAGATGGCTGCGGAGCCGCGCGTTCTATGTACGGTGCAGCAGACCGTCGGTAGCAAGGGGTACGACGGCTTCGCCATCGCGCTTGTTATCGGAAACCCATAGCCCGATTTGGCAGCTTTCCTTTCGCCACACCTTCACCGCAGAATGTTAGCGCAAGTGGTTTGCGTTAGACTGGAGGGTTATGGCTACCGCAGAAATCTCTACTGTCATCCTGCCGCGTTCGCCCCAGGGCGAATTCCGCAACGAGCCGTTTATCGACTTCTCGAAGCACGACAACGCGCACGCCATGAAGGAAGCTCTGGAACGCGTCGGCGATCTGCTGGGGCACGAATACGAGATGGTCATCGGCGGCGAGCGTCTGCGCACTGCTGACAAGATCGAATCGCACAATCCAGCGCGACCCACGCAGGTTATCGGCATCCACCAGAAAGCCGGAGCCGAGCATGCGGAACAGGCGATGCAGGCCGCGCTCAAGGCCTTTGCGACGTGGAAGTATGTTCCGCTGGAAGAACGGGTATCGCTGTTGTTGAATGCGGCGCACATCATCCGCGAGCGCAAGTTCGAGTTCTGCGCATGGCTGACCTATGAAGTTGGAAAGAACTGGGCCGAAGCCGATGCCGACGTGGCCGAGACCATCGACTTCCTCGAGTTCTACGCACGCGAAGCGCTGCGGCTCTCGAAGGTCACGACACCGATCCAATATCCGGGCGAGCGCAATGAGCTGCTTCATATTCCGTTAGGCGTGGGCGCGGTGATTCCACCGTGGAATTTTCCCTTCGCCATCATGGCGGGCATGACCGCCGCCGCCATCGTGACCGGCAATACCGTCATCCTGAAGCCTTCTACCGACGCGCCGACAATTGCCGCGCGGTTCCTCGATGTGCTGGAAGAGGCAGGCCTGCCGCCGGGCGTTGTCAACCTATGCCAGGGAGGACCGGCGTTCGGTCAAGCCATCGTTGAGCATCCCAAGACGCGCTTCATCTCCTTTACCGGATCGAAGAAGGTGGGTCTGGAAATCCATGAGCGCGCCGCGAAGAACCAGCCCGGTCAAATCTGGATCAAACGGACGATTCTCGAAATGGGCGGCAAGGACTCGATTATCGTGAGCGCCGACACCGAACTGGACGAAGCCGTCAGTGGCGTCATCGCCGCGGCCTTCGGCTTCAGCGGACAGAAGTGCTCGGCCTGTTCACGCGCCATCGTCGAAGAGCCGCTGTACGACGTGTTCATTGACCGCATCCGCGAGCGAGTCGCGCAATTGACGGTGGGCGATCCTGCGAAGAACCCGAATATGGGACCGGTGGTGAATGCCGCAGCCCTGCAGAAAATCCAGGGCTACATCGAAATCGGCAAAAAGGAAGGCCGCCTGATCGCAGGCGGCAACATCGTTGAAACTCCGGAGAAGGGCTACTTCCTGGAGCCGACGGTCTTTGCCGATGTCGCACCGGACGCGCGCATCTCGCAGGAAGAGATTTTCGGGCCCGTGCTGGCCATCATCAAAGCGAAGGACTATGACGATGCGTTGGACATCGCCAACAATACCGAATATGGGCTCACGGGCGCTGTTTACACCAACGACCCCGAGAAGCTGAACCACGCCCGCCGCGCCTATCATGTCGGCAATCTCTACTTCAACCGCAAGTGCACCGGAGCCATGGTTGGCGCGCACCCCTTCGGCGGCTTCAACATGTCCGGCACGGATTCGAAGGCTGGCGGTCCCGAGTACCTGTACCTCTTCACGCAGGCCAAGTCAGTCGCGGAAAAGCTGCGCTAAAAAATCAGGGCCGATAGAATCGGCCCTTTCGCGTTCCATCAGAACGAATGAGATAGACCTAAACCAGCTGCATCATTTGGTTTCCCACGGCTGCTGCCGCTTCCGCCAGTATTTTGTGGTGGATCGTAAACAGAGCCAGTTCCAGCCTGTCGGAAACGCCCGTCTTGTCATAGATACTGCGAAGGTAATTCTTCACCACCTGCTCGGTCGTTCCCAGGCGAATGGCGATTTCCTTGTTTTTGCAGCCTTGTACGATAAGAGCGACAATCTTCATCTCTTTCGAGGTCAGACGGTCACGGACGCGTGCGCCAACCAGGTCTTCTTCCATCAGTTCAGAGTTGCCGGCGCCGGGCTGCTGAAAACGTTCGCCTCCAGCAACACGTCTGGCGCATTCCAGCAGGGACGGTCCGCTGACGTTGCGGTAAACCAACCCCTCGACTCCTGCTGCAAGAAAGGGCTGGGGTGATTCGTTGTTTTCCAGAATGGAGATGCAACGGCTGCCGGCGCTGGCAACCTTCTCCATCAACGAAATGAGGTCTGTTTTGAGTGTGGCGGCAAATATAAGCACCACACCGCGAAATGCATCGATGGCCTGGTACAACCTATCCGAATCCGGGCACTGAGCGATGATGCGAAAATCGTCTTCCATGGCCAGAATTTTCGCAGTGCCTGCACGAAAAATTGCCTGAATATCCGCAAGAATAATTTTGTTCATTGAGCTTGCTTCCGTTCCCCCGTTAACGAAATGCGTCGAATATGTGTCCACGAAAGACACAAGGTCAGTAGAGTCGAACAGCCTTGGTACTAAGGTCAACAACATGTCCATACGATCTGGGAACTGATGCAGATCGTCACTTACCCTCATCGGATTACGGCAGAAATTCCTATCCCGGATGTCCTTTTCGGGGACGTTTCAGGGCAGGAAAAGTTTTCATAGAAACTTTGTCAACAACTTTTTGATTTGGTGGTGTAAGCGTACACGACGATTACCAATTTGGAAATGAATTTTTAGAATGAATCCGACTAATTACCTTTGTTCTTGACTATTCAAGCTAAAAAATGAGACGTGGCTCCCGCCGGGAAAAAAGGCAGCGGTAAATCCGTTGAGCCGGGAATTTCTTCGTTCACCAGGTGTTTTCCTGCTGTTCATCTTCTCTGGGTTATCTTTTTGCGGCTGACGCCTTACACTGGAGGAGCATGGCGAAGCCGGTAATTTTAGCAGTAGACGACGACATCAGCGTCCTTGAGGCTGTAATCCAGGACCTGCGTCGCCAGTACGGGGCAACGTACCGCGTTTTGCGCGCGGGCTCCGGGCAGGCGGCTCTGGATACCTGCAAGCAGCTGCAGGAGCGCGGAGACGCAGTTGCGCTCTTCCTTTCCGACCAGCGTATGCCCGGTATGACAGGCGTTGAATTTCTCGAAAAGGCGCAGGCTCTTTATCCCGAGGCGAAACGCGCGCTGCTGACCGCCTATGCCGACACCGAGGCGGCCATCAAAGCCATTAACACGGCCAGGATCAACTACTACCTCACCAAACCCTGGGATCCGCCGGAGGAAAAGCTCTACCCGGTCCTGGATGATCTGCTGGAAAACTGGAAGGAAGGCTACAAGCCGCCATTTGAAGGTCTGCGGGTCATCGGGCCGCGCTGGTCGCTCAACGACTACCAGGTGCGCGATTTCCTTTCGCGAAACCAGATTCCGTATGTCTGGCTCGATCCGGAAAAGAGCGACGAGGCTATCCAACTGCTGGAGCGCTTCAAGCTCAGTGACCGCAAATTGCCCGCCGTCCTCTTTCCCGACGGCACATCGCTGGTGCAGCCCGGGCAGACCGAACTTGCTCAGCGCATCGGCCTGCGGACCCAGGCGACGAAGGACTTCTACGATCTGGTGATTATCGGCGCTGGTCCAGGGGGACTTGCCGCCGCGGTATATGCCGCGTCAGAAGGACTGAAGTGCCTGGTCATCGAGCCGGAGGCGCCCGGGGGACAGGCCGGGAGCAGTTCCCGCATCGAAAATTATCTCGGTTTTCCGTCAGGCTTGAGCGGAGCCGATCTGGCCCGCCGCGCCTACGCCCAAGCCTCCCGTTTTGGAGCTGAGTTCCTGACGCAGCGCGCCACTACCATCCGCACGGAGGCTCCGTATCACTTCATCCAACTGGCTGACGGCAGGGAAGTTTCCTGCCATGTGGTTTTGATCGCCGTCGGGGTGGATTACCGCAAGCTCAATATTCCGGGACTTGAACAATTCACCGGCGCGGGAGTTTATTACGGCGCTGCCATGGCCGAGGCGATCTCCTGTCGTAACGAAGATGTCTATATCGTTGGTGGTGCCAACTCCGCCGGACAGGCCGCAATGCACTTTTCCAAGTATGCGAACAAGGTTACGATGCTTGTGCGCTCCACGTTGGAAAAGAGCATGTCGAAATATTTAATCGATCAGATTGCTGCTACATCCAATATTGAAGTGCAAACAGGGGCCGAGATCCAGGAAGTACAGGGCAATGGCCGCCTGCAATGCATCAAGGTACAAAATCGGCAGGGGGAAATGGTCTGTTCGGCGTCATCGCTCTTTATCTTCATCGGTGCAGCGCCGCAGACGGACTGGCTGCCTGAGACGGTAATGCGCGACCCGAACGGCTTTGTGCTTTCAGGGCCGGATCTGCTGATGGAAGGCAAGATGCCGAAGATATGGAAGGAAGCACGCGCGCCATATCTGCTGGAAACCAGCGTGCCAGGGGTTTTTGTCGTCGGAGATGTGCGCTATGGTTCCATAAAGCGCGTCGCTTCGGCGGTTGGAGAAGGCTCGATCTCCGTTCAGTTTATGCATCAGTATCTCGCTCGATTTTAGGAAGCCGATAACATTCAGATGGCCCAAGAACTCGCTACCGCTACCGCAAGAAAAGTCAGTGCCCAGGAGCTTTATCCCGAGCTACACAAGATTCCCGCCTTCTCTGAAACCTCAGAAAGGGACCTGGCTTGTATCGGCGACGTCGAGATACTGGAGATTCCAGCGGGCACGGTGGTCTATCGCGGTGGCGAGGGGCAGGCCTACTTCTGGATTGTGCTGCATGGAGAGTTGCGTGCGTACAAGACGGACAGCGACGGCGGCCAGATCCACATCAGCGTCGTGAAAGAAGGCGACACCTTCGGGGAAGTCACGATCCTGGTCGGGCACTCCACTCCTACGGCGACCTGCGAGACGGTGACGGACAGCATCCTGGGCCGCGTGCAGCCGGAAAATTTCTGGAACCTGATGTCCACCTGCCCGGTGGTACGCAAGACGGTCCTTGAAAATATGTCGCGCCGGCTGGAGGCTTATACCGCTCTTACGCTGCACCGGGAAAAGCTTATCTCGCTGGGCACCCTTGCCGCCGGGTTGATGCATGAGCTCAACAATCCCGGAGCCGCGGCCAAACGCGCCGCCTCGCAGCTGCGGGAAAACATGACGCGCCAGCAGGAGCTGAGCCTGCGCATGTCCCGCGCGCAGCTATCCCCCGATCAGCTGGAATGCCTGGCCCAGTTGCAGGAAGAGGTCTTCGCTCCTGCGCGGCCGCAGGTCATGAACTCGCTCGAACAGAGCGACGCCGAGGAAGCGCTTACCGAGTGGCTGGAGAGCATCGGCGTCGAGAATGCCTGGAAGATGGCTCCCACGCTGGTAGCGGCAGGGTGGACTCGCGGCGATATTGAGTGCACGCAACAGTCGTTCACTCCCGCAGTTCTTTCCGACGCGCTGAACTGGCTCGAAGCGCTGATCTCGAATATGCAGCTGGTCGGGACCATCGAAGAAAGCATTGCACGAGTAACCGAACTTGTCATGGCGGTCAAGAAATACGCCTACGAAGACAAGAACAAGCAACACAAGCTCGATATCCACGACACCTTCCAGAGCACCCTCACCATCCTTGGTCACAACTTCCGCCAAAAACAGGTCGTGATCGAAAAGCAATTCGCTTCCGACATACCTGTGCTCACCACCTGCGGCTCGGGGATCAGCCAGGTCTGGACGAACCTGCTCGACAACGCGATCGATGCTTCTCCGGAGCCGGGCAAAATCGTGGTTCGTACCTGGATCGAAGGCGAATGGGTCTGTGTCGGAATCGCCGATCAGGGGCCTGGCATCCCCCCGGAACATCGCGCCCGGGTCTTCGAACCCTTCTTCACGACAAAGCCCATCGGTATTGGAACCGGTCTTGGCCTCGACATTGCACATCGCGTGGTGACGGGCCACTATGGCGGTCAGATCAGCTTTACCAGCGAACCGGGACGAACTGAGTTCGTGGTGAAGTTACCGCTGACCGGCCCGCAGAAACAGTAGTTCTGCCTCCCTTCCCAATTCGAACCTCAGCACGTCTCTCCTGACCGCTGCGTCCTCTTACTCGGACTTTTGTCATCATGTCCCGCGCGTTCCATCCGATAGGGGAAGCAGGGCAGAGCACCCGTGAAACGTGTCTCTGCCCACGCCTTATCCGGAGCGCGTCGTGTTTGTCATTATCGGAATGCTGGTTGTGGTCGCGGCGGTGCTTGGTGGCTTTCTCATGGAGCGGGGGCCGCTGCTCGTATTGATGCAACCCTCGGAGCTGATCATCATCGGAGGTTCGGCGGTAGGAACGCTTCTGATCGCCAACCCCATGCGGCTGTTGAAGGAAATCGCCGCGCGCACGGTAATGGTCTTCGGCAAGTCGCACTACGGCAAGGAAGCTTATCTGGCGGCCTTCAAGATGATGTATGAGCTGCTCGGCAAGGCACGCCGGGCCGGGATGCTTTCGATCGAGGCTGACATTGAATTGCCCGCCGAGAGCCCCATCTTCCAGGCGAACCCGGAATTCCTGAAGCAAAAACACATCTGCGACTTCGTGTGCGACACGATGCGGCTGGCCGTCAGCAATAATGCTGAGCCTTTTTCCGTGGACCAGATGCTGGAGCTGGATATGGAGGTCCGGCACCACGGAGCCACCGAATCCGCCGGCGCGCTCAGTGCGATGGCGGACTCGCTCCCCGGCTTTGGCATTGTCGCCGCTGTTCTGGGCGTCGTGATTACCATGAGCGCTCTCGGCGGTCCTCCCGAGGCCATTGGGCATAAAGTTGCTGCCGCGCTGGTCGGAACGTTTCTCGGCATCCTGCTCTGCTACGGCTTCATTGGTCCTGTTGGTTCGCACATGACGAAGATTGCCGAAGAAGAACGCGATTATCTGCATGCTCTGCGAGTGCTGATGATTTCGGCGATCAAAGGCGATCCGCCGATCATTGCCATCGAGATGGGACGCCGCGCCATTCCCCTGCACGAGCGGCCGTCTTTCATTGAAGTCGAAGCTGTGTGTCGTGGTGAAGCCGCTGCTCCTGCGGAAGCCGCGCAGGGCGAACCCGTTCCCGCAAGCTGAGAGACAGATCATGACTCAGCCGCCGATCATCATCAAACGCAGGGCCGCGCATGCCGCGCACCACGGAGGAGCGTGGAAGGTCGCGTACGCTGATTTCGTGACCGCCATGATGGCGCTTTTCATCGTCCTGTGGCTCATGAGCAGCAGCGACGCGGTGCGCAGGGCCGTGGCCGGGTATTTCAGCGACCCGCGCGGACGTTCGGCAGATACAGGGACAGACCGCTCCGGAACTGCCGACAATCTGCCGGTCACGAAAGAGAATATTTCTCAGTTGAAAGACCGGCTGGAAAGTTCGATTCACAAAATGAACGATCTGAAGAGCATCTCCAGCCAGGTGGAGATGACGGTAACGCCGGAAGGACTGCGTATCGACATGCTCGAATCGAAGAACGGCACATTTTTTGAAAGCGGCAGCAGCCAGCTCAACACAAATGGGGTGGAGCTGCTGAAGCTGCTGGCCGCGCAGATGGGAAAGATTCCCAACTCGCTCTCAATCGAAGGCCACACTGACTCGAAGCCCTTCAGCGCAACCAGTGGCTATTCCAACTGGGAGCTTTCAACAGACCGCGCCAATGCCGCCCGTCGCATGATGCAGGACGCGGGCCTGCGGGCGAACCAGGTTTCGCAGGTGCGCGGCTATGCCGACCAGAGACTGCGACTGCCGCAGTCTCCTCTCGATCCATCCAACCGCCGCATTTCGCTCATTGTTCAATATCTGGACTCGGGTCCGGAAGCGCCTGCCAGCCCGGTGATGCTCAAATAAACGCATCCAGCTTTTTTCAGCACAACTTGATTTGAACCCAGCCACCAGTAAAAAGACTTCGACAACCTTGTGATGTGACGCTGTGTTTATGTAGGCGTGATGAAGGAGTCGAAGCCCATGCAATACACTACCGCCGGACTGCTCTTGCTCTCAGTCTTGGCGCTGCTTGCCGGATGCTCCAGCCGCCCGGCATATTACGTCGCGCCGCCACCGCCGCCCGTGGCTTATGCTGAGCCTCCACTGATACAAACCGCGCGCCAGAATGGTTTGTCGATGGCCGCGAAAACGGCGAGCGGGATCGCGTGCAGGGCCAATAGCTACCGTCCGACTTACAGCCATCGATACGCGAACACTCCCGGCTATGATTCGCAGTTGGGTAGTGCGTTCCGGCAGTATCAATCCGCGTATCGCGACGCCTATGTGCGCGGTTATCACAAGGGCTATGAGCGCGGATAAACTGCCGGGGTAAAACGTTCGCGGCATCGTGTACCATTCGAGCGAAAGCAATTTTTGCGCCGCAACAGGAGCCCTGCCATGCAAAGCCGTATTACCGGAACCACCATGCCCGTTCTTGAGCTGCTGCTGGAGCCGAACGAGGCCGTTATTTCAGAAGCCGGAGAGCTTTCCTGGATGACGAATTCGATCCAGATGATGACCCACACGCAGATGGCTGGCGGTGG
>JAATFH010000559.1 GCA_015655315.1 Terriglobales bacterium | reverse complement strand
CCTGCGCCACCTGAAGCGTCTGGGCGTCACCGATGTGGAGTTGCTGCCGGTGCACCACTTCATCAACGACAGCCACCTGGTCGAGATGGGATTAAGCCACTACTGGGGCTACAATACGCTCACCTATTTCGCGCCGCATGGACGATACTGCTCGACCGGCGACGCGGGAAACCAGGTGGCGGAATTCAAGGCGATGGTCAAGACCCTGCATCGCGAAGGCATCGAGGTGATTCTCGATGTGGTCTACAACCATACCGCCGAGGGCAACCATCTTGGCCCGATGCTCTCGCTCAAGGGCATCGACAACCTCACCTATTACCGCGCCGTGCCGGATAATCCGCGCTTCTATATGGACTACACCGGTACGGGAAACAGCCTGAACGTGCGGAACCCTCAGGTGTTGAAGCTGATCATGGATTCACTCCGCTACTGGGTGCTGGAGATGCACGTCGATGGCTTCCGCTTCGATCTGGCGGCTACGCTGGCGCGCGAACTGCACGATGTGGACAGGCTGAGCGGCTTCTTCGACATCATTCATCAGGACCCGACACTGGCCGACGTGAAACTCATTGCGGAGCCGTGGGACGTGGGTGAAGGTGGCTATCAGGTGGGCAACTTCCCCGTCCAGTGGGCGGAGTGGAACGGGAAATATCGCGATGCCGTACGCCGCTACTGGAAGGGCGACGATGGCCAGCTCTCCGATGTGGGCTATCGGCTGACCGGATCGAGCGACCTTTACCAGCACGACGGACGGCGTCCCTATGCGAGCATCAATTTTGTTACGGCGCACGATGGTTTCACACTGCTCGATCTGGTGAGCTACAACGACAAGCACAACGAGGCCAACGGAGAAAATAATCAGGACGGCGCGAACGACAACAACTCCTGGAACATGGGAGCCGAGGGACCAACGGAGGATCTCGACATCAACCATGCACGCGAGCGCCAGGTCCGGAATTTTCTGGCTACTCTGCTGCTGTCGCAGGGCGTTCCCATGATCTCCGGCGGCGATGAGATGGGGCGCACGCAGAAGGGCAATAACAATGCGTATTGTCAGGACAACGAAACCAGCTGGTATGACTGGACCTCGAGTGATGAAAAGGAATTGCTGATCGACTTTACCTGCCGCCTAATTGCCCTGCGCAAGGACCATCCCAACCTGCGGCGTAGGAAATTTTTCCAGGATCGTGTGATTCACAACTCCGCCGCGCGCGACATCGCGTGGTTTGGCACCAACGGCAAAGAACTGAGCGAAGAGGCGTGGAATGCCGGATGGGTGCGCACGCTGGGCATGATGCTGAATGGCGCAACGCTCGACGCAACCGATCACCTGGGCAACAGCATCTCCGACAATTCGTTTCTGCTTCTCTTGAACGCGCATCACGAACCGGTGAATTTTCAGCTGCCTCCGCCACCGCAGGACGGGATATGGCAGACAATTTTGAATACGAACAATACCCTGACGCCCTTCAAGAAGTCGACCGCAAGACGTCGAATCAGGCTTGAGGGGCGCACATTAATCCTGTTAATGGAACGGGAGAGGCAGAAGCCAACCCTGGTCGAACAGGCCGAGCTTGCAGAGTAACGCGCTTCGATGGAGAATAAGTCGTTAGCCATCGACAAGGATTTGCAACTGTGACAGATACAATTCGCGCTGGCGTCATCGGCTTTGGCCTTGCTGGCTGCATTTTTCACGCGGCCGTTATCTCCGCAACCCCCGGACTGGAACTGGCGGCCATTGTGCAGCGCAAGGGCGACGAGGCTGCGCAGGCTTACCCCAAGGTGCAGATTTATCGCTCGATCGAAGATTTACTGGCCGACGCGAGCATTCGCCTGATCGCAGTGGGTACGCCGAGCTTCTCGCACTTCGAGGTTGCCGAGCAATGCCTGCGCGCCGATCGCCATGTCGTGATCGACAAACCGTTTGCGCTTACCTCGGATGAGGCGGCGCAGCTGATCCGTCTGGCGCGGGAACGCAAGCGGCTGCTTTCCGTCTATCAGAACCGCCGCTGGGATGGTGATTTCAAGACAGTCGAAAAGATTCTGGTCAGCGGAGAGCTTGGCCGGCTGGCTACGTTCGAATCGCATTTCGACCGCTTCCGTCCGAAGCCCCGGCATGAGGTGTGGCGGGAAAACGGCGGCCCGGGCGGCGGGACACTCTTCGACCTGGGTTCGCACCTGATCGATCAGGCACTCACGCTCTTCGGGAAACCCGAGAGCCTTTTCGCCTCGGTGCGGATCGATCGCGACAACGGAAACGCCGACGACGTATTCGATATCACGCTCTTCTACCCGAGGCTGACCGCTTATCTGCGCGCTTCTTCTCTGGCAAAAGCTGCGGGAGCACGATTTACGCTGCATGGCACGCATGGCAGCTTCGTGAAGTTCGGGCTCGATCCGCAGGAAGACGCGTTGAAAGCCGGCATCGGTTTTGACACGCCGGGGTTCGGGCACGAACCGGAAGCGGCCTGGGGCAAGCTGTATCTGGATGGCGCGGAGCCGCAAAGCGTAGAAACCGAGGCAGGCGACTATCGCGGCCTCTATGCGAACGTGCGCGATGCTCTGCTCGGCACAGGGAAACTCGCCGTCACGCCGGAACAGGCCTGGCGGACCACGCGGCTGATCGAGCTGGCGCGTGAGAGCAGCACCCAGGGACGCGTATTGCCCGTGGACTTCAGCAACGAGCCTTGAAGATCAGCAAAATTATTCTGTCACCAGTCTCGGCACTGCTGCGGGACAGCAAAAAGCAGATCCTTCGCTGTGCTCAGGATGACAAGCTTGGTATGACTTTATGACTTCGACTTAATGACCGCGGTAGTAATGCAGGAGCTGCGCCGCGGAAAAGGCGACGAGCCAGAGTCCT
>JAATFH010000389.1 GCA_015655315.1 Terriglobales bacterium | reverse complement strand
TCCCGCGTCGAAAGAAGCTGCGGAAGAGCCGCAGCGTCTCGTCCACCGTCAGCTTGTCAGGAGACTGCGTCTCCTGCAGCTGAATTCCGATGCGCTGGCGCAGCTCATTGGCTGACCTGGTCCAGCCCATCCCCAACAGCTCAATCGTTCCTGAATCGGCGGGCGTCAAGCCCTCGCACATCTCCATCGTGGTTGTTTTGCCTGCACCATTCGGTCCCAGCAGCCCGAAACACTCGCCCCGCCGCACTTCCAGATCGAGACCATCTACGGCCACCACGTCCGCAAAGGATTTTCGTACCCCACGCAGCAGAAGAGATAAGCCGCTTCCTTGCGGGTACTTATTGGCAGTCAGGACTGAATCTGTGGTTGCGTTCGTCATAGGTTCTTAGACCTTCCAAGGATCGTCGCAGACTAAGCTTAACCAACCTCCTCGCATCTCCCAACGCGATTGCTTTGGGGAAACAAGAATATTCTGTATATTAGAAATATCGAATATTCTTGATTATTAAAATGCCAGAAACTCTTCACCGCTTCAAAGCCGATATTTTTCAGGCGCTCGCCCATCCAACGCGCATCGCAATCATTGAACTGCTCAGCAGCGGCGAACTGTCGGCGGGTGCGCTGATAGAAAAACTTGGGATGGAGCAGGCGAACATCTCGCAGCACCTCTCGGTCTTGCGCGCCCAGCGAATCGTTGCGAACCGCAAGGCTGGAAATCAGGTCTTCTACTCGGTCCGCGATCCCATCATTCTCGATGTGCTGGCGCTCATGCGCCGTTACTTCCAGAAGCAGGTAGGCGAGGCGAAGGAGATGCTGAAAGAAATGGAGAACGATCTGATGGAGCCGTCCCGATGAACCTGCCGCAACAGTGGCTCCCGCGCTCGATCCAGTGTTTTCGTGGATACACCACAACCATGTTTTGGCACGACGTGGTAGCCGGATTGACGGTAGGGCTGGTAGCGTTGCCGCTGGCGATGGGGTTCGGCATCGCTTCCGGAGTGACACCGCAGGCCGGACTTTATACTGCCGTCGTCGCCGGGTTTCTAATCTCGGCACTGGGCGGTTCAAGGACCCAGATCGGCGGACCGACCGGAGCGTTTGTCGTGATCGTCGGCGGCATCGTGGCTCGCTTCGGCATGTCGGGTCTTGCTTTGGTCACGGTGATGGCGGGTGCCTTGCTGATCGTGATGGGGCTTACCGGACTCGGCGCCGCGGTGAAGTTCATCCCCAGGCCGGTCACCATCGGTTTCACGAATGGAATTGCACTGCTGATCGCATCCACGCAGATCAAGGACTTTTTAGGCCTCAGGACACCTGCCGTTCCCAGCGACTTTATCGGACGAATGAAAGTCGTGCTGGCACACATTGGGACCATCGACCCAAAGACATTGGTGATAGGCTCCGTCTCACTCGCGATCATCGTACTGATGCGAAAGCTCACGCCGCGCATTCCCGGCGCGATTGTCGCGCTGCTGGTGTGCACTGCGGCAGTCGTATGGCTGCACGTGCCGGTAGAAACGATCGGCACCAAGTTCGGCGGCATTCCGCAGGGATTTCCAAAATTCGCCTGGCCGAACTTCGAAGGAACACCTGTCATCCCGTTGCTCCCGTCGGCATTCACGGTTGCCATGCTGGCCGCCGTCGAGAGCCTGCTGTCGGCGGTGGTCGCGGATGGAATGACAGGCGACCGGCACAACTCGAATGTGGAACTGGTAGCGCAGGGTGTCGCTAATCTGGCCTCACCGCTCTTCGGCGGCATCCCCGCCACCGGCGCGATCGCGCGTACCGCCACGAATATACGATCCGGTGCACGGACGCCGGTCGCGGGAATCATCCACGCCCTGGTCCTGTTGGGAATTCTGCTGGTAGCCGCGCCGCTGGCACGTTTTGTACCCCTGGCTTCGCTGGCAGCCGTGTTATTTGTCGTTGCCTACAACATGGGCGAGTGGCGGGAGATTCGCACGATCCTCAAGCTGGCCAAGGCGGATATAGCCGTGTGGCTGGCGACGTTCCTGCTGACCGTCTTTGCGGATCTGACCGTGGCGGTCGGCGTCGGCATGGCGCTGGCGGCACTGCTCTATATCTATCGCATCGCGCAGACTACGACCGTAGAAGCAGTGACCTACGAATATCTGCGCGAAGGGCTGCCTCACATCCTGCAGGACAAGGAAATTCCGGCGAATATCACCATCCTGAGAATCCACGGGCCCTTTCTCTTCGGTACAACAGAGCAGTTGATCGAAGCCACGAAGGACCTGGAGGTGTTTGAAAAGATCGTCATTCTCCGCCTGAGGAATATGACGGCTCTCGATGCAACCGGCTTGCACGCAATGGAACAGTTCGCCGACAGGCTGCATGCCACGGGGCGCGTCCTGCTGCTCTGCGGAGCAAGAGAGCAGCCCGCAAGACTTCTACGACAAGCTGAATTCGTCCAGATCATCGGCAAAGAGAATATATTGCCTCACGTGCAGGCGGCGCTTGAGCGAGCACGCGTGCTCAACGCTGAGCTGATTGCCTCACAGGCAACAGAGAGCCCGGAAAAAGTTGGCATGGAGTTAAGTTGACCGACTGAATGAGTTCCACTCGCAGCGCGTCGCAATGTGGCGGTCTACGCTTTTCAAAAAAGAGTTTCGATTACAGAACCTTCAACACAACCATCGTCAGGTCGTCGGCTTGATCTGTTTCTCCGGCGAATGTCGAGACGGCCTCGGAAATATGCACCACAACCCCTGCTGCAGATTCCGTTTTTTCACTGCGAATCACCTCAATCAAGCGATCGACAGAAAACTCTTCGCCCTGCTCGTTCTCCTGCTCGGTAACGCCATCGGTGAAGAGCGTCAGGATATCGCCGCTCTCGAGAGTGACAGACGTATCGGAGTACTCTGCATGAGCGAGAATTCCAAGGATGGGGCCGCCTGCCTTGTCTAACTGCTCCGATTCGCCTGTCGCTGCTCGCATCAGCACGGGCGGATTGTGTCCCGCGTTGGCGTATTGCAGAACGCGGCTGGCGCGATGGAGCCGCGCATAGAACATCGTCACGAAAGTTGCTGAATTCGTGACCTGTTTCAGTACGTCATCAAGATCCTTGATAACGTCCGCGGGTCGTTCCGACTCTCGCGCACGCAAACGCAGCGCGACTGCCAGTGACGGCATCAGGAGCGCCGCCGCTGCGCCTTTCCCCGAGACATCGGCGATTACCAGGTCAATGACATCGTCCGAGACAGGGAAAAAATCGTAGTAGTCTCCACCCAGAAGCCGTGCAGTCTTCATCTCCGCGGCCACATCGATTCCAGGCAGAGAGAGAGGGCTGGGCAAAACTCTTTGCTGTACCTGTGCCGCCAGAGCGAGGTCGTGCTCATAGGCGTCGCGCTGCTGGCGAACCTTCTCGGCCAGGCGATCGCGCTGCCGTGCGATGAGCGTGACAAGAAATCCCACCGCAAGAAAGCTCGCGAGATAAACAACGTTGTGCAGTATTCGCCAGCTGAGGGAACCCGTGGGCGGCCCAAAAACATCCGACAGAACCGCGCAGATCAGGCCCAGCGTGATTGTAAAAGGAAGCGGGTTCACCAGCCCGGAAAGCGAGATGGGAAGCACATAAAGATATCCCAGCGACACATTGGCAACAATCACCCAGTCGGTATAGCCAACAGCAGCCACCGCCGCGGCCACGATAAAATTCAGCAATCCTGCAACTCGACGCTCGCCCATTTGCTCGTGCCCTCGCGGCTCTCGCCGTCGTGATCTCTATAGTCTCAAATGCCGATCATCACACGAATTGTACCCGACGATGCGAGATGTGCCGGAGACGTTGGATGCAAAAGAAATCCATATCCCTCGCGAAAGAAACCAGAGTGCCGGCGAAGTCCGTCAGAGGGCAACTCTCTTCTGCGGATCGTGTTCACATTTTTCAGAATGGAGTGCGGAGTGAAAATCAACAACTCAGCGCTCCATCACAGCTGGCGATAAAAACCCCCATGAAGAAATTTGCAGTTACCGGAATGCTTTACATCGCTCTTGCTTC
>JAATFH010000535.1 GCA_015655315.1 Terriglobales bacterium | reverse complement strand
TCGGGGTGAACCTCTTCCGTTCCTTGTGTTTGGATGTTTGGCATGGCAGATGGCTTCAGGAAATCGACCTTTCGTGACCGGAACGGAAACTGCGCCGCACGGTTTGGCCGCGACTCCGCCCTTCTCCATAGTAAATGATTTGCGGCAGAGGTCGGCAAAGTTGCTCATTCTGCGTTTCTTGTCAACGTAAGCGCCGGCAAATGACGAATATTTGATCTCGATGTTTCCCGGAAGGCAGAATCTTGCGGGGGCGTAGCGGTTCACGCCTCCTGTGGATTCCCTGAATGGTTCGCGATTCCCGACATTGCACAAGGAGGAACGTTTTTTCGCGAATCGCCCGAAAGGCGCAACAATCCGGACCAATTCGGCTTACATTGAAATAGGAGTGTTACGTCGCGGTGAGTCGAGTTTTTTGCAGTAGAAATAAGGTTGCAGTCCTGGTGATCGCCAGCACGTTGTCGTCTGTGTGCTGGTCGCAGAGTAGTAGTTCGTCGTCTTCCTCCGTCCATAAGAAACACTCCTCTACCGCAACCTCGCACGCGACAGCAGGCAAGACGACCACGCACTCTACCTCCCACAGCGCAACCCACAAGACGACTGCCACGAAGACCACTGCCGCGCACAGCAAAACCGCTCATGGCAAGCGTCGTCCGCTCTCCGCCAAAGCAAAGGCCAAGAGCCACAAGCTGCAGCAGGCCTTCGTCGCATCGTCGCAGCTTCGCCCCATGGCGCAGCAGTTGGCTACCATGCGCAGTCCCGCAGCCTATGCCGGAGTCTCATCCTACGCGCACTCCCATACCGGCGAAGCCTCGGCAGCGGCTTATATTGCGCTCGGCCACGCCTATCTGCTCGATCGCAAATTTCCTGAAGCCGTGACCGCATTCCGCCAGGCAAATGCACAGGGCAACGCGCTCGATGACTACGCCGACTACCTCGAAGCGCAGGCAGACTTGCAGTCGAACAACCTGCCGCAGGCGGAAAACATCCTCAGCACCTTCGCGCAGAAACACGCCGACAGCATCTTCGTCCCAAGCGTGCCTGTCCTGCAGGCAAACCTGTTTATTCAGGAGGGCGATCCGCAGGCGGCGCTCCGTATTCTCGACGCGCACAAAGGCGAAGCCATCGCCAACCATGCCGACTATCAGCTCGCGCTGGCAAAAACCTATCAGATGGCAGGCCGCGTACCCGAAGCCACGCAGCTATTCCGCCACACCTTCCTCGGATTCCCTCTAAGCAATGAAGCGGCGGTGGCCAAGACGCAGCTTGCCGCACTCGGCGCAACGTCGTCGCTTACTGTAGAAGAGCGCAGCCACCACGCCGACGCTCTCTTCAAGGCAGGCCGCTACTCCGATGCCGCTGACGAATACCGTTCTCTCGCCAACGATCCGGCGGTGACTGACGGTCTGAAAAATTCGCTGCTCGTCGCGTCCGCTGCCTGCGACTGGAAGCTCAAGCGACTCAGCAAAGAAACACTCGAACGCATCCCTGACAGCAGCGATGAAACCGGCGCGCGCCGCATGTATCTGCTGATGGAACTCGCCCGCGACAAAGACGACGGCGAAACGCAGCGCAATCTCGTCGCGCAGATGGAGACGCGCTTCCCGTCGAGCCAGTGGCTCAACGAAGCGCTCTACTCGAGCGGCAATATGTATCTGCTGCGCAAGGATTTTCCCACCGCCATCACCTACTATGGCGAGTTGGCGAAGCGCTTCCCGGAATCCAGCTATGCGCCCAGCGCACACTGGCGCGCCGCATGGCTGAACTACCGCACCGGGCAATACTCTGAGGCCGCCCGCCTCATGGACGAGCAGATCGCCGTCTACCACGGCGGCAAGGAAATCCCCTCAGCCCTTTACTGGCGTGGACGCCTCTATCAAAACGAGGAGCATCGCCCCGATATGGCCGCGACCTACTATCGTACGGTCGCCCGCGTCTATCGCCACTACTACTATGCGTCGATCGCGCAGCAGCGCATGAACGAATTGGGCAGCGTTACTCCCGCGGTCGTCGCTTCGCTTAACGAGATGAAGCCTGCGTCCATCCCCACGCTTACCGACGATGTTCCCGAAGACGATCCGCACGTTGTGCGAGCCCACCTGCTGGCGAACGCGGGACTGAACGAATACATCGCGCCCGAAATTCAGGCAGCCGACGGCAGTGACGAATGGGGCGCTCTTGCGGAAGCAAAAATTTACGCGTCCTACGGCGAGAACTGGCGCGCCATGCGCTCGATGAAGCGAGCTGTCCCGTTCTACACCTCAGCGCCCATTGACGCGCTGCCGATGGAATACTGGCGTATTCTTTTTCCGCAACCCTACTGGTCGACGATCAAATCTGAAGCGGAAAAGAACGGTCTCGACCCATACATGGTCGCCTCGCTCATCCGCCAGGAATCGGAATTCAATCCTGGAGCCATCTCGCGCGCCAATGCCTACGGGCTGATGCAGCTCCTGCCCTCCGTGGGGAAGAGCATGGCCAGGGAAGAGGGCATCCGCCGTTTCGCGACCAACGACCTGCTCGCACCGGACACGAACATTCGCCTCGGCACGCGCTACCTGCGCCAGACACTCGACAAATTCAACAGCCAGCCCGAGTACACTTTCGCCGCCTACAACGCGGGCGACAATCGCGTCACCGACTGGCAGGCCATCGGCAACTACAAGGGTATGGACGAGTTCGTCGAATCCATCCCTTTTACGGAAACCCGTGAGTACGTGCAGGCTATCATCCGCAATGAAGAGATCTACCGCGAGTTGGACCACGCATCCGCTACGCAGGAGCGCGCCTCAGCCGTCCACTAACGATGACGGAACGTAATCAGCGCGAAGGGGAGCCTCGCCCAAAGCCAGATCGTTGCGTCCGCTCCAACTCTAATAAATACCCATAGAGCGCAATCGGTGGACTCGGGGCATCCTCAAGCGCGGCTTCAATCCTTTGTCGTGCCGCATCCGCGTTACTCCTGTTCATGCGCACCCGTTGCACCAGGCTCTGAATGTTCCAGAGCCAGTAAATGCGAACATCATCGCTCGGCGGCTGCTCGCTTAAAAACGCAATATATTCGTTCAACATCTCGTCATAGACCGGCGAGTCAGCCGGTGTCGCAACCAGCATCTGCCCATACAGCACGGCCTTCTCAATGTAGAAATCTTCCTCTGAGAGTTCGCTTCCGGCGTCGATCCATTCTCGCAGCGAGGTCAATGTGCTCGATGCGCTCTCCTGCCATTGCGGCGACTCCTTATCTCCGGAGCGCAGCGCGCGCACGTTTGCGAGCAACTGCTTTGCCGCAGGCGATTGCCAGTAGGCGGGCGAGTTGTTTTCATTCACCGCAACTATCGATCCCGGTTTCAAGTCCGCGTCGCCAATCGGAGCGATGCCATATCGCACCAGCACCTGATTCAACGCAGCATACGTACCGCTGTTCGACGATGAGGTCGAGCCGTTCAGGCTTCCCGAGTCATCGCCGCAGACCGTGCCCGATTCATTCGCGATTACGTAAGCCCTCGTCGCTTCCAGCAACGCGTGACTCGCGCGCCCTTGCGCCGATGCCAGCCGTGTCACATTCCGGGTCAGATTGCCGCGCGTTGCAGTAAACGAATGATAGTCGCCGCGAATGCCGCCCAACGAGCGGGCGAAGGCGCCTTCAGCCCGCGCCAGCGTCTCGGAATCGAACTGCACCGTTCGCAGCAAATCCGATGCCGGGCCAACTTCGCTGGCATGGTTCACGTCGCGAAAGACCGATTCCAGAAACTCCTCGGGCAGCCCCTTCGCCTGTTCCTCGGGCGTGAAACCTCTCTTGTAGACATCGCCTGCCCTCTGGTAATACGCCGAGGGATCATAAAGCATTGAGTCCGCGCAGCTTCGATTGGCAATCGCCAGCGGACGCAGCTGTTGAAAGAGATCGCGCGCCCGTTCCGGATCAAGCTTCAGCATCGCTGTCACAGCTTTGGTGCGCAGGGTAAGCGTATCGAGACCGAAGCTGAGCGCCCGCGACAAATATCCCGCGCGCGTATCGCTGATGCCGCCCACGGCGGTCTGCCAGACAGCATAGGGGCTCTGCCCGGCCAGCATATAAGCCTGTTCGATCAGCCGCCGCCGTTGTTCCGGATCGGTCACCGCATTGGCATCGACCAGGCGCAGCAGCGCATACGCCGCCAGCTCCGGCGGAACAGATGTGGACAGGTCTTGAATCTGTTGCGAGAGGCTGGCAAGGGGTGAAGGCTCGGTCGCTGTTTTAGGTGCAGCCACTTTCTGGTCCGTTTGCGCGAGCGCAGCGCCCGGCATTTGCCCGAGAAGGCAAGCGACAAGCACCACAACGAGCAGGCGGACATGAATGGGCCCAGCCCCCATGCCCGCATTATAGGTCGAAGGACAGGTTCAACCCTGGGTGCCCCATCTGAGCAGAGCGAAGGGTGGGATACCCATCTCTAGTTCGTCCGAAGAGCAACCATCGGATCGATCCGCGAAGCCCGTCGCGCCGGAATATACCCGGCAAGAAGAGCCACAACCCCAAGCAACAGAACCATCCCGGCAAATGTAGCCGGATCGGTCGGCTCTGTCCGATAGAGCAGGGAAGCAATGCCTCGGGCGAGGACAAACGAAGCCAGTCCACCCACAAGGATGCCGATGGCTGCCAGCCGCAGCGTTTTGCCGATGATACTGAGCTGAACCTTGGACCGCTTCGCCCCGAGCGCCATGCGGCTGCCGATCTCCTGCGTCTGCCGCGTCACCGAGTACGAGATCACTCCGTAAATCCCAAGCGATGCCAGAAACAACCCCAGCCCGGCAAAGATCGCAACCAGCAGCACAAAGAACTTGCGCGGCGATACAGAATGATCCACAAGGTGCTGAATGGAGCGAAACTCCGTAGCCGGCTGCCCCGGATTGAGCTGCCGTAATACTTTCATCACGCTCGAAGCCAGCGCATCCGGAGGCAGGCTGGTGCGCACCACAAGCTCCGCTCCAGCGTTGCCGTTTTGTGTTATCGGAACATACATCTCCGCGCCTGAACTCGTTTCCAGTCCGGTTTCTTTCACATCGCCAACCACGCCAATCACGTGCCAATCCTCCGGCTCCGCGATCTGGCCCACAGGGTCCTGTCCGGGCCACTCACGGCGGGCCAGCGATTCATTGATGATGACCCCGTGCTCGGCATGCGTCGAGTCGTTCCAGGTAAAATCGCGTCCTTTGATCAACCGCATGCCCAGAGCGCCGATGTAGCCGGGTGTCACCACCTGCACATAGGCGTCCGAATTCGACACCGTTTTGGGATCTTTGCCCTTCCGCCAGAAGGCCCAACCGCGATTCCGGTCCAATGGAAGCATGTCGGTAATACCAGCCGCTTCGATGCCGGGAATGGCCTTTACGTGGTCGAGCATGTTCTGCAGAACCGGACCGACATTCTCCTGCTTGTTGCCATCGTCATAGGACACAGAAATGGCAGCAGCCCGTTCAGGCTGGAAGCCCAGGTCCACATCGAGCACGCGC
>JAATFH010000300.1 GCA_015655315.1 Terriglobales bacterium | reverse complement strand
TGATGGTTGTCGCTCCCGCTTCGATGGCAACGGAGACCATCTTGCAGAGAAAGTCGATCTCGGTCCGGGTCGAGTCCTCGGGAGAGAATTCGACATCATCGACATACGTGCGCGCCAGGGCGATGGACTTCGCCACCTGTTCCAGCGCTTCTTCGCGGCTGATCTTCAGCTTGTATTGAAGATGAATGTCGGAGCTGGCGAGAAAGATATGGATGCGCGAGCGCTCGGCGGGTTCGAGGGCTGCTGCGGCGCGCTCGATGTCTTCGCGACGCGCACGCGCGAGCGAGGTGATGCGCGGCTGGCGGATCTCTTTTGCTACGGCCTGGATACCGGCGAAATCGCCGTCCGACGAGATGGCAAAACCTGCTTCCAGGATGTCCACGCCGAGGTCTTCCAGTGCATGTGCCATGGCCAGCTTCTCATGCTGCGTCATGCTGCAACCGGGTGACTGTTCGCCATCGCGAAGGGTCGTGTCAAAAAAGAGAAGCCGATCTTGCGCCATATCGGGGGAACCTCAACTTCACTAAGTTTCGCAAATGATGAGACATAATTCAAATTTTTAATTTCTTGAATTACCATAAATAATGTTTATGATGTCTGCACCCGCTCTTCAAAGCCTGTAAAGGTCTTATGGAATTATCGCAACTGGAAACTTTTCTTACCGTGGTGGCCGAACGCAGCTTTTCTCGTGCGGCGGTTCGTCTGCACCGTACTCAGCCCGCTGTGAGCCAGGTGATTCGCAAGCTGGAGGACGAGTTCGGCGAGCCGCTTTTTGAGCGCGCCTCTCGCGACGGCACGTTGACGGCTGCGGGGGAAGTGCTGCGGGAGTATGCCGAGCGCCTGCTGAGCCTGCGGAATGAAGCGGCCAGCGCGCTTGAAGAAGTACGCTCGCTGGAACGGGGACGCCTGACGCTGGCGGCGAATGAGTACACGTGTCTCTACCTTTTACCGGTGCTCGATGAGTTCCGCAGGCAGTGTCCTCAGATATCGATTATGGTGCAGAGGTCGCTGGCCAGCCGCATTCCCGACGAGGTGCTGCGGCGTACGGCGGAGATCGGTATCGTCTCCTTTCACCCTCGCGACGAGCAGTTGGAGTCGATTGCGGTGTATGCCGACGACCTGGTCTTCGTAGTGCATCCGAAGCATGTGCTGGCGCGGGAGGAAAAGGTGCGCATCCGCGACCTGGGTGCGGAAAATTTTATCGCGCACAATGTCGCGTCGCCACGGCGGAAGCTGGTCGAGGAGTCGTTTGCGAAGCACAAGACGCCCTTGAACATCGGCGTGGAGCTGCCCAGCCTGGAGGCGATCAAGCGCTTCGTTGCCAGCGGAAATGGCGTGGCGCTGGTGCCTGCCCTGGCCGTGCAGACGGAGATTGCGCGCGGCGAACTGGTTTCGGTCGCGGTTCCGGAGCTGGATTGTTCGAGGCAGCTTTGGCTGGTGTATCGCAAGCAGGGAAGCCTTTCCTACGCGGCACTGGCCTTCCTGCGGGTGGTGCGTACACTGGCGGAAGACCGCGGCACGCCTTTTCTCTATGACGAGAAAAATCCCGGCGCGTCTAAACAACGTGATCGGTAGCTGTGCAAACAGCCTCCGGCAGGTACAATGGCGAGGTGGGTCTTGTGGCTCACCATACTTTAAAATCGACGAGCCCGAGAGGCGTTGCGCCTGCGGTGCTTTAAGCAGGCGAGAGGTTCACGAACGGATGAAGAAGATTTTGTTGTCTTTAGCGTTGCTGTCATTTTCGGCAGCGGCTGGATTTGCACAGGAAAGCAGACAGGATGTGAGCTTGAGCCTGGCCGGCTTGATTCCCCCGCACGTGGTGGGCAATACGGTGCAACAGGATGGGACAATCGGCATCTATGGCGCCCTGGTCAGCTACCGTTACATGCTTACGCCGCGCAGCGCGCTTGAGTTGAACTATCAGTACAACCAGGACATTCAGAAGTACATCACCAGCTTCAACCTGATCCATGTCCACACGCGCATGCAGGAAATTTCCGGCGCCTATGTCCGCAGCTTCACCTTCAGGAACTTCAACCCGTTTGTGGAAGCGGGTGTCGGCGGATACATCTTTGGACCCATCAAGGACCAGAAGACCACGGACCTCGATGCCAAGCAGAGCACGAACATCGGCTTTCTGTACGGCGGCGGCGTTGCTTATGAGCTGAGCCCGAGCTGGGACATTCGCGCCGAGTATCGCGGCCTGGTGATGAAGGCCCCGAACTTCGGACTGGAACAGTACCGCACCAATCGCTACTACAACGTCAGCAATCCTACGATCGGTGTGGCGTATCACTTCTAAAGCCCGGCATTGAAATAAAAAGCCCCGGAGCGTATCCGGGGCTTTTTATTTGGGATGAATTTCTATCAAAAGATCCTGTAAGAAACTCCCCCGCTGAAGCCATTCGGTGTCAGACCATGGCTTGGCCTGGGGAAGGTGAACGCAAGTCCCGGGGCCGATGGCCAGAACTGGTATTCATAGTCGACACGGGCACTCCAGCGGCGAGTCAGACGATATTCCCCTGTTCCGCCCGGGACGTAGGCAAAGTAGCTGCCGCTGCCGAAGTTGTCCGGGTAAGTAATGAAGCCGCCGCCCAGCAGGAACTTTCCATAGAAGGAAAGGCCATGATAGCGAAGGAGTCGGTAGCGCGGGCCGACCAGATAATGTGCCTCTGATTCATCATGCCATTCGTTGAAGTGCAGCCAGCGTGCTTCGCCCTCGATGCCCAGCTTGTGCAGGAATATTCTGTCAAGGTCGCCGAAAACCGTAATGCCTCCCATGCGGTTCGGACCCCAGTCGGGTTGGAAATTCGAATATTCTGCGCCTGCGGACAGGGAGAGCCCGCCGCCTCGGGTAGCCGATGCGACCTGTGCTAACGCGGATACAGGAATGAGCAAAACGGTCAGGCAAAATAGTTTTCGAAACAAGTTGCGATCTCCAAAAATGTGATCTGCCAAGGAATAAATACTTCCAGTAAGACAAGTCTTTTATGCGTTTCAGGGCTGCCGAAGCAGCAGAATCCGTCAATTATTGCGGATTCTGCTGCGGTTGGGCATTGTTGCCGCCGTCTGTTGCTGGAGCCGGGGCAGGAGCCTGCGGCTGCGGCTGTGTCTGCTCTTGAGCCGCTGGCGCGGGCGCGGTTGCAGCAGCTGCGGAAGCAGGTGCCGTTGCGGGCGGTTGATACCGTTGCAGGCGGAAGTAGACCGGTGTCAATTCAAGCGGCATCTTGTCGCCCGGATTCAGGATCGAGTCGCCCTTCAGGTTCAGCGCGTAGACCTTGTCGTCCCATGGATCGGTTCTGAGATGGCTGCCGAGCGGTAAAGCTGCCAGTTGAGCCACGTCCTCCATGTTCAGCTTGGGTCCCTCGGTGAGGAAGGCAGCCATCCAGGGAGTGCCGTCGGCCTTGAGCAGGGAATCGCCAAGACGCGGCGTTACGAGGGCTGTCAGACTCTTCGCCCGCACCGTGAGCTGCTGATAAAAGAGGCTTACGCTGGCAGCTTTGTCGTGATAGATCGAGCCATTGAAGAGGTCCATGGCGCGCTTGGCCGCGGCTTCGTTGTCTGCGGAAGTATGGTTCATGTTGATGCGTTCCAGCGTCGCCTCATCGGGGAAGAGCAGGCGATCGTTGAAGGCGTAGCGGGTATCGATATGGTGGCCGAGCACGATGTGCGCCAGCTGGAAGCTGAGCACGGCGGCCAGATCCTCTTCGGTCGGCAGTACGTCGATGAGGCCCTTGCTGAGCAGGATGGTGTTGCCGATGGCCAGCGATTCGAGCGGCGTGGTCAGCATGACGCGGCAGTGGATGTCGGAAGGAAGATTGAGCTTGTTGCCGATGGCAATGTTGTTGGTGACGGTTTCAAGGACCTTGTCGAAGTCGCTGGGCGGAGCCAGCAATCCGGCCTGTACCAGACGGTCGAGGACATTCAACTCGGCCTGGGAAACCCACTGCCGTCGCGCGGACAGAGGGCTCACGTCCTGCGAATTGTCGCTCTGGTCCTGGGCGTTTTCAATGGTCATGGATGCCGAATCCGATTCGCGGGTGGGCAGCTTCAGGGAGTAGCCCCAGAAATGAGACTGGGCGCGGAAGCCACCTCCTTTTTTGCCCGTGCCTCCCTGCGATTCTTCTGCATAGATCGCGGCAGGAAGCCAGACATCCGGCTGAATATTCTGACGCCAGCTGTCGAAGTGGTAGTAGCGCGTTACTTCATCATTGGCGCTGCTGGTATAGGTGCCGTTAAAACGGACGATGTTGCCGTCCTGATCCTCGATCCAGATGCGGCCGAAGAAACGGCCCGCGCCAGTCTTGGGCTTGGGACGCACGTCGAAGACGACTGTGCGGATGGTGCCGAGGAATTCACGACGGACGTAGGCGAAGTCGTAGTGCTGCTGATCGAAGCTGACCGGGTCAAGGAACATCATGTCCATGAAGCCGGTGGCCGAGTAGCTGAGGTTGAAGGCTTTCGTCAGGCCGGTCACGTATTTGAAGGAGCCTTTGAAAAGTCCCCGCGAGGTGGACTTCGTTTCATAGCCCTTGTTGCTGAAACTTTTGCCGAAATCGACGCGGCCGAGCAGATATTGATCGGATTCCGGTATCGAATAGAGCTTCGGGTCAGGACGCATGTTCTGGATGTAGGACTGTACGACTGGCGTATGTTCCTGAATAATCTTTACCGTCATTTTCTCCTGCGCCACTGCCTTCTCAACGAGGGCGGTTTGCTCCGGAGTAAGAGGAACCGGGGGGGCGTACTTGGCCGTCTTTGCCTGTACTGTAAGCACTGCCAAAGAGACCGTCAGACCGGTCATCCACAACTTGCGAAAGGACATTTCCTGACTCCTGGTTTTTCTTTCTCTCATCTTATGTTTAGAAACAGCAATCACAGCGGTTCGTATGCAGCTCCTGCTTAAGCCAGCTGGAAGCTGATGTGTATCACGCTCACCTGATCGATTGGCGCGCCATCCTTCGTTGCCGGTTTGAAGCGGATGCGCTCGGCAGCCAGCTTAGCCTGCTCGTCCAATCCGTGACCGAGCCCGTTGACAACACGCAGAACCTGGACCTGGCCGGTAGCGGTGAAGCGTACCTCCAGCGTCACGTCGCCTTCAATCTTCATCTGCTTCGCTTCAGCGGTATATTGCGGAAGCGGTTTGGTTACGACAACCAGAGGAGTCGATACGGGCTGCTGGACTTTGGCGGCCTGCGCCGGACCGGAGCCGCTCGCCGGGCTGCCGAAACTGCCGGTCGCTACGTTTCCGTGGCTTCCCGGGGTTCCGGTACCGCCTACCACGCCGTTGCTGAAACCCGCCGAGGCAACGGTGCCCCGGTCCTTACCGCCCGGAACTCCATTGGCAACGCCGGAACCGAAAGCTGTGCCGTGGACGCTTCCCTGCCGGGCAGCGCCTGCGCCCTGGGCCGGACCAGGGGCGGAGCCGAAGGCGCCGACCGCAGCGATCGTCGCCGGCTTGCTGGCATTCGGGTTGGGCGTGACGCCTACGGGATCGCCAAAGCCGCCGGCCTTGATTGTAGGAGCTGAATTATTATTGGCGACCTGAGTCGGGGTTGCGCTTTTGAAGAGCCCCACCTTGGGCTGCGGAGGAGGAGCGACCGCCTTGGGCGGCGCGGCGACAATGTGCGGAGCTTCCGGAGTCGGTATTTTCACTACCTGAGGCTTGGGAGGTTCCGGCTGCGGCTTCTCAATGGCAATTTTGGGCGGCTGCTCGACCTTTGGAGGCGGAGGAATGACTTTCACCTTGGGTACAGGGGGAATGTAAGGCTTTGGCTGTTCCACCGGGAAGACCAGCTCCGTCGTCTTATACTGATGCAGCTTCTGCTGATGCACCTGAGCCATCATGATCAACACCAGAATGGCTCCCGCCGCACTCTTGACGATGGAGCTGACCCCAAACGA
>JAATFH010000430.1 GCA_015655315.1 Terriglobales bacterium | reverse complement strand
TTCGCCTGGCCGGCATGAAGGAGCTGCCGCTCATCCTCAAGGGCGATGTCACCGGCTCGGTCGAAGTGCTGGCCGATTCGCTGCAGAAGATGTCGACCGAGAAGGTGCGCATCAAGGTCATTCACTCCGGTGTCGGCGCCATCACGGAAAGCGATGTGCTGCTGGCTTCGGCATCGAACGCGATCATCATCGGCTTCAACGTCCGTCCCGAGCGCAAGGTCGCCGACCTGGCCGAGCAGGAAGGCGTTGAAATCCGCCTGCACTCGATCATCTACGAGTTGCAGGACGAGATTCGCAAGGCCATGCTCGGATTGCTGGAGCCGGTCTTCAAGGAGAACTACCTTGGACGGGCGGAAGTGCTCAACGTCTTCAGAATTCCGAAGGTTGGCACCATCGCCGGTTGCCGTGTTCTCGATGGCGTGTTGCGCCGTGATGCCGAGATTCGCCTGATGCGTGATGGCGAGCAGGTCTTCAAGGGCAAGCTCACCTCGCTCAAGCGCTTCAAGGACGACGCCAGGGAAGTCACGAACGGCATGGAGTGCGGTGTCGGATTGTCGAACTTCAACGACATCAAGGTTGGCGATACGATCGAGGCGTTTGTGACCGAGAAGGTTGCGGCGGAACTCACAGCCAGCTAGTCGAAACTGTTTTGCAAACGAAGAGGCGTGCGGATATCCGTACGCCTCTTCGTTTCTGAGCGAATGTGGTGAAGAGCACTCAATCCGAACTCGATACGCAGTATGCGGCGTAATATCGCGAAGTCGTTGCCATGAGTTTTTCAACCGCTTCAACCGATTGAATCCCGCCTCTTGCCCCGGACGCCATGCAGTTCAAAGCAGCGGCAGCACAGGCGAAATCCAGCTGCCGTTCGAGCGCCCAGCCCTGAAGCAAACCATAGATGAATCCGGCATGGAAGATGTCTCCGGCTCCGGTGGTGTCCACGACTGCGACGCAATAGGCCGGAGTGTGATGAAACTGTCTGCCGTCCCATGCCAGAACGCCATCCGGTCCCAAAGTGGCTGCGGTCAGGCGGCATCCGTAGCGGCGTTGCATGCGGCGTAGCGCTTTTTCGAGATCGACCTCGCCGGTGAGACGGCAGGGAAAGTCTCTGCTCACGATGAGGTAGTCGATATTTTCGAGAAGCTCTTCGACCCCTGGATACGTCTCATCCAGATCGGCGATGACCGGGACGCCGGCAGTATGAGCCCAGCGCGCTGCCACAGTTGCCGCCGCAGTATCGTGCCCGTCGACATGAAGCGCCCGTGCATTCACAATCCATTCGCGGTCGATTTCGCCGGGCTGAAGAACGAGCCGCTCGTCGCGCCGGCAGAGGACCGTACGTTCCCCCGCGCCGTCTACGAGTATTAAGGACTGT
Organism: Terriglobales bacterium; assembly: GCA_015655315.1. Lineage (GTDB taxonomy): Bacteria > Acidobacteriota > Terriglobia > Terriglobales > Acidobacteriaceae > Alloacidobacterium. The sequence continues at coordinate 2,084 of JAATFH010000430.1, read as the reverse complement.
GGGCTTGCGCCTCCGGCTACGGTGACGAGTTGTGCCTCAACGCCAGCTTGCGCGAAGGCCTTGCGATGGAGCTCTGCGGCGGAGTCGTCGCCCAGTTTGCCAACGTAGCGAGTCTGCAATCCCCAGGTCTGGCAGGCAACGACTGTGGTTGCGACCTGTCCGCCCGGTAATACCGTTACGTTTCGGTACTCTACCTTGGAACCGAGAGCAGGATAAATCTCAAGCGGAATAAGCGTATCCGTAGCATTCAGCCCGACACCGACAAGGTCAACCTTCGACACTTTCCCCATATTGTCACTGTAAATGATCTGTGAATGTCTGGTTGTGCGCTCTGTAGCTGTCGTTTGCCGTTTCCGCAAGGCTTTGAATCATTCCTGATTTCGCGCGTCTTTCCCGGAAGATGATGTGTCAATAAGGCAAACGTTTGTTTTCGAGGATAGAGCTTGACATCCTGCAAACGCCTTTGGCTCAATGATGTGGGTCTGATTCTTAGACCATTCTCGTGCTGAACCCGGTTCGGTGTTGAACCGGCCGGCCTTATATAGGAAAGAGTAGATGAAAAAAGTCATTATCCTTGGGGCCGTTTTGCTTGGGCTCGTGCTTCCTCTTCACGGTGTGTCTTATTACCCGGTGCGGCTGGAGGATGCCAAGGCCGTTTATCTGACGAAGCAACAATTCCCCGTCAAAGGGGACGGCGTGGCCGACGACAGCGCCGCGATTCAGGCAGCCATCGATAAAGCGGAAGCAGATCACGGCGAAGGTATCGTTTTTATTCCCGAGGGCCGGTACCGTATTACGCGCACGATCTATGTGTGGCCCAGCGTACGGGTCATCGGCTACGGAGCAAATCGTCCAGTATTTGTACTGGCGGACAATACGCCCGGCTATCAGCAGGATATTGGATACATGTTTTTCTTCACCGGAGGACGGCCCGGCGGAAGCCACTGGAGAGAGCTCCGTGCGGGCGGGGCGCGTCCAGTGATGGAGGGAACAGTTCCTCCGAACAATAACGTGGTCGATGCAAATCCGGGAACGTTTTATTCGGCGATGAGCAATGTGGACTTCGAAATCGGAAACGGGAATCCAGCGGCTGTCGGGATACGGTTCCACGTCGCGCAGCATTGCTATCTGGCGCACATGGACTTTCACACCGGTTCGGGGCAGGCTGCGCTCAAAGATATTGGCAACGAGGCTGAGGATCTGCATTTTTACGGTGGAGACTACGGCATCATCACGCAGAAACCCTCTCCGGGCTGGCAGTTTACGCTGCTCGATTCTACGTTTGAAGGCCAGAGGAAAGCGGCGATCCGTGAGCACGAGGCAGGGTTGACGCTGATTCACGACGTATTCCGCAATGTGCCGGAAGCGATCTCCATCGATCCGAATTACGCCGAAGAGTTGTGGGTAAAAGATGTGCGCTTTGAAAATATCAGCGGCCCGGCGATCACCATCAGCAACGTCAACAATCCTCGCACGGAGATCAATCTCGAGAACGTTGCCTGTCATCGCGTACCCGTCCTCGCGCTTCTGCGTGAAACCGAAAAGCAGATCGCGGGCGTTGGCGAGAGCTATGTGGTGAAGGGATTTTCCCACGGCCTGACGATGAGTGCGCCCGGCGTGGAAGGCGAGATTCAGACGAACCTCGATGCGGAGGCTGTTAAAGAACTGCCGTCATTCGGAGCCAATACAATTGCCGCGCTGCCGCCCTCAAGCACATGGGTGAATCTGCTATCCCTGGGCGCTAAGGGCGACGGTGTGACGGACGATACGGCGGCAGTGCAGAAGGCGATTGCCGAGCATCGCGCGCTCTACATCCCAATGGGACGGTATCTCGTGCGCGATACGCTCAAGCTTCGTCCGGATACGGTGCTGATTGGCCTGCACCCGAGCATGACGCAATTCGACCTGCCGGATGGGACACCGGCATTTCAGGGACCCGGTTCGCCTCGTGCTCTGCTGGAAGCTCCCAGTGGCGGGCAGAATATTGTGACGGGAATCGGACTCTCCACCGAAGGCATCAACAGTCGCGCCGTCGCTGCTCTATGGATGTCAGGCGCAAATTCACTGATGGACGATGTGCGTTT
>JAATFH010000223.1 GCA_015655315.1 Terriglobales bacterium | reverse complement strand
GCTCAACATCGGGCAGGATGTCTCCATCGGCTATCTCAGCCACACAGATACAGCCGTGCGGCTTTACCTTCAGGAGACGTTCACCTCTCGCGTCCTGACGAGCGAGGCATCGGTCGTGCTTGCGCCTCCCGATCCGCCTTCTGCTTGAAAATATATTGATGGAGATGGCTGGCGACAGATGAACGTCGTAGCAGCTTTGTCTTGACGGACGCCGTCTCCTCAAATGTAACCGCGCCTGTCGAACGGTTTCTGTTATCAAATTCGTTGAAGAAGTCCTTGCTCTGTTGCGCGTGTATTTCGCACCAGGAGCAAAACCAGGATCATGCCAATAAATGGGACGACCGCGGCGACAAGAATGATGGGATCAAAAGAGTGGATTGCGTCGCCGTGGCGAGCGTCAGAAAAATGTCCGATGAGCTTGAATGCGACAATCGTTCCCAGTCCTGCCCCGGCTCCGCCAAGGCCGCTCACGGATGCCACGGATTCACTGGCAAAAAGATCGGACGGCAGCACGTTTGCCATGGTTGAGAAAGCGGAGTAGGAGAAAGTCGCAAACCCGAAGAGAAACGCGATTGCAGGGAGCCTGCTCGTGAAGATCGTCGGAATGAGAGCCATCACTCCGATCCCGCCAAAGACGATGACTGCTTTACGCGCAGCGCCGACAGACCATCCGCGCCTGATCAGATAACCTGAGACTCCTCCGCCAAAAAAGTTTCCGAGATCCGCGGCAATGAATGGCACCCAGACCGCGATCAGTCCGCTTTTGAGCTCGATGCCTTTCGCAACCAGATAAATCGGAAACCAGTCAGCGATAAAGAAGAAGATTGGATCAGTGAAAAGGCGGGCAATGATCGTTCCCCATGTCTGTGGAAACTTCAGGAAATCGCGCCAGACAAGATAGCTGCTTTGCTGTGCCCGTGCGGGCGATTTCTTATCTGCCGTTATGAGTTGAAATTCGTGAGCGCTGATGCGGGGATGCGTTTCAGGCGGATGATGAAACCGCTGCCACACAACCAGCCACAGCAATCCCAATATGCCGGGCACAACGAACGCGGGACGCCAGCCCCATCGAAAGTAAATGCCGAGCACGATGAAAGGAGCGACTGCGCCGCCAATCGAAGAGCCGCTGTCAAAGAGGGCAGTAGCCAATCCGCGTTCGTGTTTCGGAAACCATTCCGAAACTACCTTCGTTGCCGCAGGCCAGTTTGGGGACTCTGCTGCTCCGAGCAGAAAACGAAACATGGCGAAGGAGCGTAACCCGTTCGCCAATGGCGTCACCATCGAGATGACGGAATAGCAGGCGACCGTAATACTCAGGCCACGCCGCGTGCCCATGCGATCTATCAGTCGACCGAAGCCGGCCTGGCCTATGGAATAGGCAACCCGAAAGGCGATCACGATGTTGGCGTAATCGCTGTTGCTCCAGTGATAGTCCCGCTTGAGATACGGAGCCAGCAACGAAAGAGTCTGGCGGTCAATGTAGTTGATGACCGTCGAAGCAAAGAGAATTCCGCCAATCCACCAGCGCAAGTGGGGGATGCGGCGCGGCATTAGTTCTGTGCAGCTGAACTCAGCAGCGAGGCAGAATTCTTGTCGAGATAGATTGTGGCATCGGGATGTGTGCGCAGGATCGAAGCGGGAGTCATCGCGCTTATCTCACCTTCGAAGCACGCTCTCACCGCCTGCGCCTTACGCGTGTCCGGCACGACGGCGAGAAGTTCTTTCGCCTTCAGAATCTGGCGCACCGACATGGAGATGGCCTGCTTCGGCACCTGCGAAATATCGGAGAACCAGGCCTCGCCCACCTGTTGTTGTCGGCAAGCCTCGTCCAGATTGACGATCAGATATGGGTCTTCAATCTCAAAGTCGGCGGGTGGGTCGTTAAAAGCAAGATGACCATTTTCGCCAACGCCGAGGAATGCAATATCGATAGGCGCCGATGCGATGGCCTGGCCAACGCGCTCAAGAACCTCGGCAAGGTCCCCATCGCCATCGAGCAAATGGTAATTCTCGATCCCTGTTTTCTGAATCAGATTTTCCAACAGCATCTTGCGAAAGCTGCCCGGATGCGTCATCGGCAACCCGACATACTCATCGAGATGAAATAACTCGACGCGGGTCCAGTCGATGCCGGGTTCCTGTGTCAGCGCTTCCAGAAAAGCAATCTGAGAGGCAGCAGTGGCGGCTACGACCCGAGCTCTGCCATGGTCAAGAACTGCTTTGCGAATCGCAGTTGCAGCCTGTCTAGCAGCTGCCTGGCTCAGAGATTGTTTATCGTCGTATATCTTTAACTGCATCTGGCTATTGGCTCCATTGTGTATAACGCATTCGGGTCGCGGCGATCTCCTACTGTCTGATATTTCCACTGAGCACTGTGACAGATGCTTTGGGTAGCTCGTACAGCGTATCCGCACCACCGCTTACAGTCGAACTTAATGGAGGGCCGTCCGGGTCTGCGTGTCCCGTTTCTCCTTCTGGATGCCACTGAAACTGGGCTTGCCCAAAAGTAGTCTGGGTGACAGAGCCGGAGAAGAAGCCGTTCCGCCCGGATTCTGTATTCGCGAAATTTACCTTCACGGCATGCTCGCGATCGCGATCCCGATTCACAAGCATGACGGACCAGCTTCCGTCTGGTCTGTGAATCGGATAGGCGGTGACCAGCACATTTCCAGATGCGTCCATTACGTCGCTTGAGGCCTTGAACAGTTGATGCGTTGCATCAACCGATTGAACCCACTCTTTGGCAATCATCTGCGTGACAAAATATTGCGATGGGTATCCGACGACGTGATACTCCTTATCGACCATGATCAAGGGAGCAGGGCGGCCTGGTGTGGGGATGTAGTGGAAATAGAAAGTACCGCTGGCTCCTGCAGTCATCATTGAGCCGACATAGTCGGCAAGCCACAACCCCTTTTTGATATCCGGAGTTCCGCCGTAATTCTCCATGTTGCCTTCTGTCATGAAAAACGGAACATTCGAGGGCAGGCCATCGTCTTTCCAGACTTGAACAATATGGCTTACGAAGTTCGGTTCGCGGTACAAATCGTTCCAGGAAGCGCTGGGAGGATAGTGTTCGAAAGAAAAGAATGTGAAGTCATTCAAACGGTTGTGCGCTTTCAGATAGTCCAGAAATCGGCCGAGGAAAGAGACGCGCCCATTTGCATCTGGCCAGACTTCGACATCGCCAAGCGTTCCCTCAAAGGACGGCCCGCCCAGCTTCGCGTCCGGAACGAGCCGATGAATCGCAGTAGCGAATTGTATATATAAAGCGCCGTAATCCTCCGGGAGCATGCGCTGTCCATCCGGCTCTTCTCCCATCTCAATCCGTGATACCGGATAGTGCCGCTTATCAAGATAAGCAATCTCATTCGCAGCGTCCTCGGGAGTGTTATATAGCATCGCAATCGGCATGATGACAGGAAGCCCACGGGTAATCCCGCTGTCGAAGAAGAAATCGAATCCGATCTGATCTCCCTTGGTCACGTCAAGGTCGGTAGCAGCATGCCAGGGATCGAACGAGGACGCCCAGGTAACGGTTTGTTTGCGGCTGGGCACGTGTTGGATCAGATCGGTGAACTTGCCGTCGGAGGAAAGAGTTCCTGCATAAAGTTCGTCGATGGCGTATCCAACGCAATTGCGTTTGTCGGTTGCGTCGTGCGTGTCGCAGGTGTTGGAAGATTTCGTCATCCAGATGCGGATGTATCGGACAGGAATCTTCCAATCAATCAGCGTCTGTGTTGTCGTCCCACCCTTATTACCTACGACAGAACCCTTGGGAAAAGTTTGCCATGTGCCCTTGGTTGTTCCTTCATAGAAAGGCTCCAATTCACCGGTCCAGAACTGGACCGCATAGTCCTGCGCGTAGGGGTTGGCCCAGGCGATCCGGATCGTGTCGATGTCTACCTTCTTGCCCAGGTCGATCAGTATCCACTGAGGATGCAGTGCATCGTCCTCGCCGGTGAAGGAACTCGTCAGGTAGGGATTACTCTTCCAGTAGCTTTTCAGATCTCCGTCTGTCAGACGCGACCAACCGTCTCCGTCGCCTTCTGTGTCGCCTCGATGAGGGAGCGGGTAGGCCCATGAATGATGGATCTTCTCAGTGGGCTCCGCACTACCGGTAAAGTAGCCTTCCTGTTTTTTCGGATCACTCCAGACACCCTGCGGATTCCAGTGCCATGCTTCGATCTGCAACTCTGTATTCTGCCGGTACGTGACGGGCTGCCATCCCGCTGAAAGAATTGCCTTGAGGATAGGACCGGATAACAACTTATCCGTGTTCGCCTCAACTTCTTCTTTGGTGATACTGCTGCGATCCATCTCTGGAGCGCCTTCGCCTGCCCGCAACCTGTCTACACCCGCACCCAATGCGCGGAGAGGGCTGAATGAATTGACTACATGGGAAGGTGTGGCATCCACCACAATTTTCTGCCCCAGGACCGCCGAGGAAGACAGCATGCCGAGCACAACACAGATTCCAGCGAGTTCAAATCTCGTTCGCCACGCCATGCCATCCCCTCATGATCCAATGCTGTCCGTCTAGAACGATATCCGCGCCATAAGCTGCATCGTTCGGCCACCCACTGTAAGCGAGGTGATATTCGTGGGAGAGCCAAAGAACGGGTTCGCATCCGTCGAACCATCTCCGCCTGACTCCAGGCCGAAGTTCGGCAGTCAAAAGCTCGGGTGATTGAAGGCGTTGGTTGTATCGGCACGGATCTGCAGGTTGACCTTATCCCCGATCGCGAATGTCTTGCCGGCTGATAGATTCACTACATTGAGTCCGGGACCATACACGCTATTCCTTCTCATGTTGCCGAAGGTTCCGGGCGCTGGGAGGGTAAACGCTGAAGGATCGAACCAATTGTCGATGGTTTGATGGCGTGGTATTGGATTTCCGACTACATTTGGATACCAGTCTCCCGCCTGGGAAAACGAATTGTTGCTGCCGCTGATAGTCGGAGTAAAGGGAAAGCCGGTGGAAAGAACGAATGTGCCGGAAGCCTGCCAACCGCCGACGACAGCATCGAGCACGTGGTTTTTGTTCAGGAACATTTTGCCTTTGCCAAAGGGCAGCTCATAGACAATTCTTCCCTTGAAGGCGTTGCGCACATCGAAATTGGAAGAGCCGTAGCTCGCCGATGGATTGTACGAGCGTTGCACTGTCTGCGTTCCAGCCGCACCACCATATCCCGAGGAATCCTGATCGTCGAGGAAGTGAGACCAGACGTAGTTGAAGTTGAAGCTGAGCCCCGACGTCAGGCGTTTGCTGATAGAAGCCTGTAGCGAGTTGTAATTGGAGATGCCGTTATAGGTGTCTCCCGAGATGCTCTGATAGATCGGGTACGGGAGTGCGAAAGGACTATCGTTCGGCCCTAACTGGCTCTCAGGCACCTGATTGATGTCAACCGGGAAGCTGAGATGGTAGGCGTGGCTGGCCACGTAAGCAAGCTCTCCCACCATATTCGGGCCCAGTTCGCGCTGAACGGCGAGGTTCCATTGGTAAATCTGGGGAACAGGGGTGTGGTACTTGTTATAAACCACGCTTTGTCCATTGAGCGCCGCCGGGTCCGTTGTAGGTCCTATATAGGGAAGGTCGGAACCATCCGACGCTAGAGTTGTAACAGGCGAGATTCCGTTGGTCTGATCGGTCGCGTTTCCCTGGAATTGAATCGCGGTTCCCATTCCAGTTCCATAGGTGTCCAGGCTCCAGCGATAGGCGAAGATGCCGAATCCGCCACGAATGGTCATGTTCGGCTTGGGCAGCCAGGAGAATCCCAGCCTCGGTAAGACGGTGCCAAATGCGCTTGCCTCAAGCGACCGGCGGCCATTTGCATGCGTAGAAGCGTACCAGAGGGCACCAGGAGTATTGGTTTCGGGATTCACTACGGTCGGGTCGAAGGCGCTGATATTATTTTTGACTTCCTTCCATCCCTGTTCTATCTGATAACGCAATCCCAGATTCAAAGTCAGATTTGGGCGGATCTTGAAGTCATCCTGAATGAACATCTGAGGATTCTTGGCCCGCGGTCCATACTCCGGCGCGACAAATGCGTTCCAGCTCTGCGCCTGCCCCAGCAGGAAATCCGCATATCCCGCACCAGTCGTGTTGTCACCTACAGTGGATTGCGTGTAAGCGCCTGTGTAGGCGAATGTTCCCGCATTGATATTGCCCCATGTTGTTGTGTCCGTGCGATAGACCAACAACTCACCGCCAAAGTGAAGAATGTGTCTGCCGCGGATCATGGTGATAACATCCGAAAAATCGAAGACCATTTCCTTCTGAACGGCATTGACGGCGGGAGCAAGACCAAAGCAACAGTTTCCCGCTATGCTGGTGGACGGGAACTGGTCGGCTTTCGCAAACTGCCATCCCAGCTTTGAGGGGAAGCCCTGATTCAAAGTGGCATCGACATAATAGTTAAGCTGGTCGGTAAAGCCCACTCTGGCTTCGTTCACCGTCGAGGGGCTGATATTCCACACGTCGGTAATTTGCGAGTTATTGCTATCGGTGTCGACGGCATCGCAGCCAATCGGACATGTGTTTTGCGAATTCTGCAGGGCAGGACTGTCACGCTGGGTATCCGAGATAGTCAACCTGTTATTGGGAGTGATGTCGTAATCTAGACGGCCAAAGTATTTCGTGGCCGGGCTGGAAACCGCAGCGCTGTAGTAATAGTTGTTTGTGTTTACACCCTGGAACAATTGGCCGGCCACGTTTGGTTTTGGATAATAGGATTGGATCGCCTTCGCAACCGGATCGATCATGCCCGCCGGTATCCTGTTGCCATTGCCATACTCGTCGGCGAAAGATTGCCGCGTTACAACAGGACCATCGGGCGTCTGCGTAACAACTTGTGTCGTCGGATCATAGATGGTCGGCTGACCGGTGAAATCACCGCTTAGTTCAGCTGCAGTCGGAACTGTAAGGAAGCCATTATTCGAACCATTATTTGCGATTTTGTCGAAGTTGAAGTAGAAGAACATCTTCTTCTTCAGAATAGGTCATCCTATCGATCCGCCGTAGTTGTTGTATCGAAGAAACGGGACCGTGACCGGACTTCCGAAGCAATAACTCTTCGCATTCAGAGCATCGTTCTGGAAGTACTCGTAAGCTGCCCCGTGAAATTGATCGGTGCCGCCCTTGCTGATCTGATTGAAGATATATCCACCGATGCCGTACTGGGCAGAGAAGCTCGACGTACTGATTTCGACTTCAGCCACCGTCTCAAAGGTAGACACGTCTGAGTTACTGCTGGATGGCAAAGTAGTTGTGGAGCCGTCAGCCAGCATCGCATTGTAGGGAAGATTACCATTCGCCGATACAAATTGGCCGGGATTAGCGGTGCCACCGCCGGTTTCACTGGAAGGAGTGCCCGAGGTTCCGGGAAGTAGAATGGTGAAGTTCTCCCAGTCGGTTCCGACGTTCGGCAACTGTGCCATGGATTTCGCTTCCAGCGTAGTTTCCTGCTCGCCGGATTCGCTCTTGAGCAGAGGAACGTTCGACGTCACTACCACTTGCTGTGTAGTAGAACCAACCTTCAACTGGGCGTTCACCGACGTAAAGCCAACCTGGATCGTGACAGGGCCACGAACAAGCGTGTTGAAGCCATCCTTAACGAAGGTGAGTTGGTAGCGCCCAGTAACGATCGAGGATGTGTCATACAGGCCATCGCGATTCGTGACGTAATCTTTTGATATCCCAGTGTCGACGTTCAACACTGTCACCGTGACTTCCGGAATCAGTGCGCCCGTCGGGTCAGTCACCGTGCCCCGGATATCTCCTGCATTGGTGCT
>JAATFH010000245.1 GCA_015655315.1 Terriglobales bacterium | reverse complement strand
GGAGATATCGATTCAAAGAGACGCAGTCTCTATAACGCTCTGACAAGGGCCAAGAAGTGGGCCGTGGTGATCGTTCAGGATTCCACGAAGGGGGTGTCACCCCTGACAGTACCGCCATTTTCGCGAACTACTGATTGAGACAGGCTTGCCGTTTACTACGCGGCAAACATCTGCCGCTGGCAGACCTCTGCCCTAACAGAATCGGTCAGTTTGGCCGAAGTTGCTGACCGTCAAACCTCTGCCGAACAACGGCAGAGGTCTTCGTGCTCCAGACCTCTGCAGTGCCGAGGCAGCATTCGATTTGCGCCGACTGCTGCCGTCCGAAAGCAGAGGTCTGTAACCAAAAAGCAGAGGTCGATGAGGGTGCTGACGAGGGTGCTGGAACTCTGCCTACGGATTTTTTCAATGACTTACAGTGTTTTTGGTAGCCAAGGGTGCTCATGTTTTCAATGAGTTACGTCCAAAAGCACTTCTGTCACGGCAGAGGTCGCGGGTTCGAGCCCCGTCGTCCCCGCCATAAGCCAATTAGAAACAATGGTTTACGGCACAGATAGTTGCTTCCTATGATGGTCCAAGGGTGCTGAAGGGTTCGATCCTTCCGCGCCTTTTTCATTTGCAGTAAACAACACTTCCATTACTCGATTCTGCGCCTCCCTCTTCTCTGCACGATACCTTTATTGTCGCAATACTGTAGTGAATTGGTGGCGGAAGCTGTGGAATCCGATCCTCTTTTTGATTCCAATCTGTTTCAGGGCGCAGTCGGATGTGCTGCTTCAGAATCACGTCTGGTGAGATGGGCTGAGTTCTGTTCTTAGCAATCGAAGGAAACAAAGTCCGCGTCCGCGCGTCCGATCGATAGAGGAATAGTCATCTTCCATCGGTTCAGTTCGCGTGCAGATTTTTCGTGAACTCCGACCGGGACTGCAAAACGGCTGAGAGAGCGGATGGAAGGGGAGAAGCGCGTCGCTTCTTCGTTGACTTGAAGCGACGTATGTGGGTAAATGTTGTCGTCTTAGGGCGGGGCGGAGTTTTGTTCAGTCGCAACTCAACGGGCCAAATTCTTCGGACTGGGGTTACAGTGTGACTGCACAGAACGTCTGGGCGCAACCCGGGTTTGAGCAAAGCACTCCATCGGACTGGTCTGCGTCCTATGCGAAGTTCCTGACCGGTTCGGGGACTCACGCGGCCAAGACCCTGAAGCTCTACCAGGAGATCCTGGAGTACGTCGCGCGGGGTCAACTGGCCGCGACAGTGTTTCAGGAGTACTATCCCCGTTTTGCGCAGACGCATGGCACGCGTTACACCGAGCGCCTGAATGAGCTGGCGGCCGGGTTTCTGCGCGATCTGGTCGAGTTGAGCGCGAGGGAATCGGAGAAATCTGCTGGAGCCGAGAATCTCGACGTGGAGGTTGCGCTGCCAGTCTTCGACAGCGCCAACCCAGCGCGATGGTTCGAGCAGTATGCCGAATTTGCGGGGCAACTGAATGCGCGTGCGCTCAAGGCGTATCGCAGGCAACTGGACCAGGTCGCCAACGGTGAGGCCAGTCCGGAGGAGGTGCAGCAGAAGGTATCCTCCCAGATGTCGCGACAGCTCCCCGATACCTTGCAGCGCGTGGGCCATCTTTACCTCGACATGATGAACCAGCTGAATGATATCCGCGCCAATTACGAAGAGGAATATTTCCTGGGGCTGGTGGCGCTGGCCAAAGGCCGCGAGAAGGACCCGATCGTGCTGGTAGCGCTCAGCGGACCGCAGGGCGGGGTGGCTTGCGCTTCGCTGACGGTGGCGAACACCACCGCGGAGAGGACGCCGGTGCGGTATACGGGGACCGAGATCCGGCGCCTGGATGGAGTGGGGGCGGCCTTCCCTCCCAAGATCGTGATTCAGCCGGAAACGCTGGAGCTAGGCCCCGGAGAGGAAGCGACCCTCTCTTTTTCCATTCAGCTCGACGCGGACCGGTATGAGACGGACACGCCGTACATGGGATTTCTGTACATCACAGGCGACGGCGATCTTCGGGTCGAGATGCAGTTGCGCATTGTCGCTACACCATCTGCAGGCAAAGAAATCTGAGTTCTGAATGGCAGGCTTCAGACAGAACGGGAGAGCTGCCGCCGAGAGCAGCGAGCGTGTAGAGCGCGGCGAGCCCATTGCCATTGTGGGGATGCGCGGCCGTTTTCCGGGCGCCAGCGACCTGGATACCTACTGGAAGAACCTCGCGGAAGGGGTGGAATCGATTGCAACCCTGACCCCCGAGGAGATGCGCGCTTCGGGGATTCCGGATCATATTTCCCGGCTGCCGGGATACATTCATGCTTCGCCGGTGCTCGAAGGCATCGATCAGTTCGACGCCCAGTTCTTCGGGTTTTCCGCGCGCGATGCCGCGCTGACGGACCCGCAGCACCGCCTGTTTCTCGAAACCGCGTGGGAAGCGCTGGAAGACGCGGGATATGACGCGGAAGTCTTTGCACGGCCGATCGGCGTCTTCGGCGGATCGGAGATGAGCACCTATCTGTATCACCTGTCGCAGAATCAGGACTCGTTGAAGTACATCGACGGCATGCAGTTGATGGTGACCAATGACAAGGATCATCTCTGCACGCAGGTTTCCTACCGGCTGAACCTGAGGGGGCCGAGTATCGCGGTGCAGACGACCTGTTCGACGTCGCTGGTGGCCATCTCACTGGCGTGCGAGAGCCTGCACCATCACCGCTGCGATATGGCGCTGGCGGGCGGGGTGACAGTGCGCGTGCCGCAGAAGGGCGGCTACTTTTATGCGGCGGGCTCGATCCTTTCGCCCGATGGCCATTGCAGGCCGTTCGATGTGAACGCGCAGGGTACGGTGGTGGGCAGCGGCGTGGGGATCGTGGTGCTGCGGCGCTTGTCAGATGCGATGACCGACGGAGACAACATCCGTGCGGTGATCCTGGTAACGGGGATCAACAACGATGGAAATGCCAAGGTGGGCTATACAGCTCCGAGCACACCGGGACAGGCGGCGGCAATCCGCTCGGCGCATCGCATGGCGGGTATCTCACCCGAGACGATCGGTTATGTGGAGGCGCATGGAACCGGCACGATCCTCGGCGATCCCATCGAGGTATCGGCGCTCACGGAAGTGTTCCGGGCCGGCACCAAGCGGCGCGGATTCTGCGGCATCGGCTCGGTGAAATCGAATTTCGGCCATCTTTCCTGCGCGGCGGGGGTTGCGGGACTGATCAAAACAGTGCTTTCGCTGGAGCATGGCGCCATTCCGCCGACGGTGCACTTCACCGCGCCGAATCCCGCGATCGATCTGGCGTCAAGCCCGTTTTATGTGACGAAGAAGCTTAGTCCGTGGGAACGCAATGGCACGCCACGACGCGCCGGCGTCAGCTCGTTTGGAGTGGGCGGGACCAATGCTCATGTGGTGCTTGAAGAAGCCCCGGAGCGGGCATCGTCTGGCAAACGCCGGCCGTTCCAGTTGATGACTTTGTCTGCGCGCAGCGAAGCGGCGTTGCGCGCGGCGGAAGCGAGACTTGCGGACCACCTCGAAGCGCATCCGGGAATCGACCTGGCCGACGCCGCGGGTACACTGCACCTGGGACGCAGAGCGTTTCGCTTTCGCAGAGCGATGGTTGCGGCGGATGATGTCAGGCCGGTGATCGAATTCCTGCGCGATTCGGGCAAGACGGCTGCCGAGCCGGCAGCGGCGGACCGGCCGGTAGTGTTCATGTTCCCCGGGCAGGGGTCACAGTACCCCGGGATGGCACAGGGGATTTACCGCAATGAGCCGCTGGTCAAGAGCATCGTCGACCGTTGCGCGAAGCTGCTCAAGCACGATCTCGACGCGGATCTGCGGCACCTGCTGTTTCCCACGGCGGCCAATCGCAAGGATGCGGCGGAGGCGTTGCGCAATACGAAGTTCGCACAGCCGGGGCTGTTTGTGATTGGGTATGCGCTGGCTTCGCTTTGGCAGTCATGGGGCATTGAGCCAGCAGTAATGATTGGCCATAGCGTGGGCGAGTATGTTGCGGCGACGCTGGCCGGGGTCCTTTCGCTGGAAGACGCGCTGAAGGTCATCGCGCGTCGGGGACGGTTGATCTCGGAGCTTCCGCAGGGATCGATGCTTGCCGTGCTGGCCAGCGCAGAACAGATGGAGCGCTTCGCTGCCGGAGAGGTTTCGCTGGCGGCGATCAATGCACCGGAGTTCTGCGCTCTCTCCGGGCCCACGGAGGCCATCGAGCGCGTGGAGAAGGCACTTACGGCAGAGTCCATTCTTTGCCGTCGGCTGCATACATCGCATGCCTTCCACTCAGCGATGATGGATCCGATTCTCGAGCCGTTCCAGGAGGTCTTCTCGCAGATCACTCTGCGCAAACCGGCGAAGCCGTTTGTGGCCACGCTGACAGGGAAGATGGCAGACGGCAAGGTGGCGACGGCGGAGTACTGGAGGGCGCAACTACGGCACGCGGTGCGGTTTGGCGATGGGTTGAAGCTGCTCGCGGAGGGCAGGACTCCGGCGGGCAAACAGCCCTTCTATCTGGAGGTCGGTCCGGGCAATGCATTGACCACATTCGTCCATGCGGAGGCAAAGGCGGCAAACGGAGCGCCGCTGTGCGTGAGTACGCTGCCGGTGGCGCAAAGCTCGCGCGCGGACACGGAGGAGATGCTGACGGCGCTGGGGAAGCTGTGGACGGAGGGCGTGCCGGTAGATTGGACGAGATTCCACAGCACGGAGAAGAGGCGTCGGTTGAGCCTGCCCACCTACCCTTTTGAGCGGCAAAGCTACTGGGTGGGCACGGCGCCCGATGCGGCGCCGCAGCCGGTCGAGAATCGCGACACGTCGAAGTGGATGTACAAGCCGGTGTGGACTCCGGCGGAACGGCTTACGGGCAATCTAAGCATCCTGAAGGGCCGCAAGATCCTGGTCTTCGATGAGCCGGACACGGCGGGCACGGCGATTGTCGATCTGCTGCGCAGCCTGGGGGCTTCCGTACTGACGGTTCGGCGCGGCACGGCTTACAGGAAGACGGGCGATGGGTACGAGTTGAATCCGAATGAACCCGACGGATTCCGCAGCCTGGCGGTGGATGTGTGCCAGGGCGAGGAACGGCTGGGGACGGTAATCGACTGCTGGAACGCAGCGCCGCCGGGGGATACTGCGCTGGATCAAGCGGCGTCTATCGCGCTGCTGGCGCCAATGCGCTTTGCCCACGCCTTCAGCAACCAACAGACCGTGCGGCCGCTGCCAGTGGTTTTTCTGGCGCGTGGCACGGCGCGGGTGCATGCCGACGACGCGCTCGATCCGACGCGGGCGATGGAAGCCGGCGTTGCGAAGGTGCTGCCGCAGGAACATCCTGGACTGCGTGTCGCGCATATCGACATTGACGCGGATGTTTCCGTGCCGGCGATGCTTGCGGCGGAACTCGCGGCAGGCGTGCCGGAGTCTGTGGTTGCGATGCGCGGAGGAGAGCGGTTTGTCGAGACCTATGTGCCTATCCCGACGGCTTTACCTGGAGCCGCGTTGGATCTGCCGGAAAATCCCGTGGTGCTGATTACAGGCGGGCTGGGGCACATGGGGCTGAGCCTGGCGGAGGCGATGTTCTCGCACATGAAGGCGCGTCTGGTGCTGGTGGGGAGAACGAAGCTGCCCGCGTCGGGAGAGTGGGCTGCGGCCAGCGAAGATCCATCCATCTCCGATGGACAACGGCAGATCTTGAAGCGGCTGGCGAAGATGGTTGCGACGCGCGACGAGGTGCAGGTGCTGAAGGCCGATCTAAACGCGGCGGAGGAAGTGCGAGCCGCGGTGGATGAGGCGTACCGGCGCTTCGGGCAAGTGGACCTGGTGGTGCATGGCGCGGCGCGCATCGATGCCGCTGCCTTCGCCTCCGCAGCCGATACCGGACCCGAGGTGATGGAAGCCCAGTTCTCTCCCAAGATTCGCGGGCTTTTTTACCTGATGGCTGCATTCCAGGGCCGTGAGCCCAGGCGCTGGGTGCTGCACTCGTCCGTTTCAGCGATTCTGGGCGGGCTTGGCCTGGCAGCGTACGCCGGAGTCAATGCACTGCTCGACACGCTGGCGCTGCAGAAGGGCGAGAACTGGCTGAGCATCGATTGGGATGCATGGGACAACGCCGCGGAGGCGCAGAGCGCGAGCATGCCGTTCGCCATTACGCCGCCGGAGGGAGGCGACGCGATGCTGCGGCTGCTGTCGTCGCCTGTAGGCTCGCGCGTGCTGGTGGTGGTGAATCTGTTTGAGCGATTGAAGTCCTGGGTTCGCCAGAACGAGAGCACCGCCGACACCGCGACCGCAACGCCGCTCCATCCTCGTCCGAACCTGGCGACCGCCTTCATAGAGCCGCGCGGCGAGACGGAACGCGGGCTTGCCGAGATATGGGGACGGCAACTGGGGCTCAGCTCAGTGGGGATACACGACCGGTTCTTCGACCTCGGCGGGCACTCTTTGCTGGCGGCGAGGATTGCCGCGGAGATCTGCGATCGCTTTCAGATTGAGCTGCCGGTGCTGAAACTGTTTCAGGCGCCGACGATTGCTGAACTGGCGGTCCTGGTCGATAAGGCGCAGGCGGGCGAGGTTGACTCGGAACCCGTCAGCCTGCCCGCTTCCGCAGATGCGCCCGCAGCCACGGAACTGGTAGGCGATGCGCCGGGGAAGGCGGCGAAGGCAAGCTATCGCGATTTCTACAACGATGTCACGCGGCGGCTCGCCCAGTCCGGCGTGGGCGACGCTTCCTTCTTCCTCAACTACGGCTACATCAGCCTGGATGCGGATGAGGATGAAGCGCGAGTCGAGGTGCCGGAGCGGGTGTTCAATCGGAACTCTGTACGGCTTGCGTTTGAGCTGATTGGCGACGTGGAGTTGAGCAAGCTGCGGGTGCTCGATGTGGGGTGCGGCCGTGGCGGAACCGTGGCGCTGATGGCGCAGACTCTGGGCGCGAAGGCGGTGGGCGTCGATCTTTCCCCGGAGGCGGTGGCCTTCTGCCGACGCACGCATGGCCATGGAACGAAGTTCGAGGTGGGGGACTCGGAGAATCTGCCGTTCAAAGATCGGTTTTTCGACGTGGTCACGAACGTCGAGTCCTCGCATACCTATCCGAATCTGCGGGCTTTCTATGCCGAGGTCAGCCGCGTGCTCAAGAAGAAGGGCAGGTTCCTGTACACGGACCTGCTGCCGGTCGAACGCTGGCTGGAGGTGCGGGCGCTGCTCGCGCCGCTGGGGCTACACATCACGAGCGAACGCGATATTACGGCGAATGTGCTTGCGTCCTGCGACGATGTGGCGGCAACCCGGGCGCAGGCGTTCGGAGGACACGACGTGATGATCGACAACTTTCTCGCCGTGCCCGGCTCAGCGGTCTATGAGCAGATGAGCAGCGGAAGCTGGCAGTACCGCATTCTGCGCGCGGATCGCCGCTAGGCAGTATCGACATAGAAGCGTAAGCGAAGTATTTATTTCAACAAAGGATTGTCATCCTGAGCCGAGGGGAGGATCTGTTTTTGGGGGTTAGCAAAAATGTGGGCGGAGTTAGGAAACAGCAGATCCTTCGACGGCGTATGACGCAAAAAACGCGTCATACGCCGCTCAGGATGACAATCTAGGTGTTCTATATATCGATACGACTTGGCGGAAGTCGCTTCCGGCTAGCAGCACCCGCAAAGACATCCGATGCGGTGTGCTCCGCACCGGTCAGGAAGCGCGGCGATGGCAACAATAATGGGGCGGATCATGCAGCCGTCGGCGCGCACGGTTGCATAGCCCACCAGGCAGGACTCCAGCGTTGTCGCGGGCGCCTCGTTGTTCGCTCCGTCTGCCGACGTGGCGCGCTGCTGGCCGCAGTTGACAGTGATGGTGAGCAGCACGGTCTTCTCGCCGCAGGGGCCCAGAGTGAATTGGGTCTCTGAAAGGGAAGCGGGCCAATCCAGTTTCTGGCCGCCATCGGTCAGCAACGCTCCGAGTTCCAGATTCACCGGCCGTTCGCGCCGCGAATCGTTGTCGAAGGTGATGGGAATCTTCCGGGTCTCGCCGCAGCGGGCGTATTCCACGGTGTCCGCGCACCGGATGCAGCACTCGCAGCCGCAGTCCCTCTCATGTCTCTCGTGACAGCCGCACCCGTGTTCCTTATGCCTGTGGTGGCGTCCATGGTAGCTCTGCGAGGCTTCGGTCGGTGCTGCGGGGCTGTAGATGCCGGCCATCTGCTGCATGAGGGTGGCAGGAGCCTGAGCCAGGTTGGTGTAGCCCGTCTGCACGTTGCGCATGTAGTCGGGAACGTTCATCATGCGCATTCTGCCGCTGTCATGGCAGTATCCATAAAGGAATGCGGGGCCGCCGCCGCTGCTCCCGCCGCAGGGTTGTGTGTTGCGATAGTGCTCGGTATGCATAAGCGTCTCCTTGTCGATTCTTGTGATCCTTGTCAGTTATGCCTGTGACGCCACCATTAGCTGCCGTTGACGCGTACTCGCAGACCGCCTTGCTGCGGTGGTGCGGGAGAGGACGCCAGCGGCTCCCGCGATGCATGCGGTTCCTCCTGCGAGTGGCATTTGCACGGGCTCGATTTCCCCGGATTGTTGAGCAGCGTGTCATATTGCCCCGAGGTGGTGAACCCA
The DNA here is from genome assembly GCA_015655315.1 of Terriglobales bacterium. GTDB lineage: Bacteria > Acidobacteriota > Terriglobia > Terriglobales > Acidobacteriaceae > Alloacidobacterium. Next base: position 2,732 of record JAATFH010000245.1, on the reverse strand, counting down.
AACAGCTCCATTCCCATCCAGGTAAATCCGAAGTGCTGCGAATAAGGCTGCTCGATCCGGATGGGTGGCAGAGGAGCGATCTTGATAGTCGAACAGGAGTCCAGCGCAACCGGCTTGAGGTCGATGACCGAGTTGCTGTTGCTGTCGATCTTGAGCGGTTCGATCTTGAGATCCAAAGGTTGAATCGTAAGATCGACCTTTGCCGTCGCGTCGGATTTGCTGGTGGACTCAGTCTTGATGGGATTCTGCACATTGAGGTTCGAGTTGACCGTGAGGGGAGCGATATTGTTGATGCGGATATTGTCCAGATCCGCATCAACGGTCAGAGGCGTCCCGGTTCCCCCCACCTTGATGCTGTAATCGCTCGGAATGCTCGAGCCGCCGCCTTTGCTCATCGCGTCTTCTCCTTTACCTTCCGCATGGTCCAGCCGGCCCGCGGCGCTAAACTCCGTACTTTGCTGTCGTGTAGATATCCACGAACAGACTGGCATTGTAGAGTTGCAGGCTGGCGCGATAATGGCGCAGCGGCTTGAGGTCGTGCGGCAGTTCAAAATGCAGATCGACCGATTTCTTCTGCCCCGCGTACAGGGTGATGGGAGCGCGCTTTGTGATCAGCATGCCTGCCTGAATCTCCGACCACTTCAGCAGGACTTCCTTGACCATGGTCTCGATGGATGCCTTATCAGCTTCATGCAGTCCGATCAGCAGCGCCGTGGGCAGGTCGTAGGAATCAAAGATGGGCGCGTCGCATTGCGCGCCGGTGGGCAGGTCGACGTTGCCCTTGTTCTCAGCGACGAAGGTGCGGGTGTACGGTCCCGGGCCGCCTGCAAGCAGGGTGATCTGGCTCGGTTGCAGGCGCAGATCGACAACCTCTTCCACATTGGCGACGGCGGGCAAGGTCTGATCCCCGAGAGTCAGCTCAAAATCATAGCTGCCGGGAGGCGTGCGGGGGTCAACAACCATCGTGCCGGAGACGCGGGCCTGTTGTCCGGGGTAGAGTTTGGCGAAGAAAGGCATTTCATCGAGCGGGAGGCTGGCGGCGCCCATCAGCGAGGCGGATTTAACTCCGACGCTGCGCAGCTTCTGCTTCGCCTGGCCCGGGTTGACGAGCGGGATCTCGCCGGTGAGATTGTGTGGTGGTCCGGAGAAGAGCAGGGGCGCGACCGTGGGGGCGAGCTGCAGTGTGGACTGTGGCCTGGCTGCTTCGGGAAGATCAGCGGTCATGCGGATACGCCTCCAAAGGAACGGAGCCCACACAGAGACCCTCATGCTACGCGGAGCCTTCCGGGGTGTCAATCCATTTCCTGTGAAACATACCCAGTGGATACGCGATCTTTCGACCCAGGTTCAGCGAGTCGATTCAGATGAATTTTGCAACGTGTCGAGAAAGATCAAGCGAGGCTAGTGAAGCCTGATCTGTAAAAGCATGCTCCGGCCACCCGATCTTTACCCTAGCTGGAAATTGCGGCGAGCTTGCTCGGTCTCATGATCCACATGATCTGATGGATGCCTTGCGCCGAGGCATCCATTGCCGCGAGAGCAACGGGGATGCCATCGCGCAACAGAAGAACGGAACCCTGTCCATTTGTTTCAACCCACCTGAGCGTTATGCCCGTCCAGAAATGTGAAGCGAACGCGGCAATGAACTTCGCAACGTGCTCGCGACCAAAAACCGGGGCCCGGGCTGCCGTGCGTACAACACCCCCGCCATCGGAATACGAGACAACATCTTCTGCGAAGAGACCTTCCAGCGCAGCCAGATCTCCCTTTTGAGCGGCACCGATAAAAGCCTCCAGAAGACGCCGCTGCTCCTCTGAAGTGGCGGGTGTGCGCCGTCCATCTGCAATATGCTTTCGGGCACGGGAGACGAGTTGGCGAGTATTTGCTTCCTCGATTTGCAGAATGTCCGCGATCTGGCGGTACGAGTAATCGAACGCTTCGCGCAGAACATATGCGGCGCGCTCTGTAGGAGACAGTTTCTCAAGGAGCAGCAGGATGGCAAGCCCCAATGCCTCGCCGCGCTCCGCGCCTAACGCGGGATCGCTGCTGGTGTCCACAGGCTCGGGAAGCCAGGGGCCAATATAGGTTTCTCGCCGCGCCTGGGCGCTTTGGGCAAAATTGATACACATTCGTGTGGTTGTCGTGGCCAGAAACGCGGGCGGGTTTTCAACGACGCTGCGATTCGTAGCCTGCCACCGCAACCAGACATCTTGAACGATATCCTCGGCCTCAGCCGCACTTCCAAGCATGCGGTAGGCAATGCCGAACAAACGCGGCCGCACTTCGGCAAAAGCCGAAAGACCATCGTCGTGTTCGCCGGTTTTTGCGTCAGGGCGAGCGGACGAAGTTTTCGATATTGGTTCTTCTGCCATTGCGATGGTCATAGTCTACCTCGCGACAGAAGAGCGTCGCGGGATAAGTTTGTCGTCGAATAAACCAGCGAATGACACAGCATCGTGTCACAAAACGCTGCGCAGTCCGGTCTTAGCGAGTACGAGCGGCAGATGCGAAATCGACGTTCGAATGAAAGGAGCATCATGAAAATCGTAGTGATCGGCGGCAGTGGTCTCATCGGATCAAAGCTTGTCAACAAGCTTCGTGAGCACGGGCACGAGGCGGTAGCGGCATCACCCAATTCGGGTGTCAACACACTTACCGGCGAGGGACTCGCCGAAGTGCTGAAAGGCGCCTCGGTGGTCGTGGATGTATCGAACTCCCCCTCCTTCGAGGAG
>JAATFH010000425.1 GCA_015655315.1 Terriglobales bacterium | reverse complement strand
GGCGATGGCATCGCCCGTACGCACCGCCGACGTTGCGGACACGGCCGGAAGGCAGGGAGCGGTCATGCCGGAGGCGAATGCATTTCAGCGGCTCGACGGCGGAGAAGCCCCGGCTACGCTGCTGCACAGCAGCGCACACCAGATCGCAATAGGCGTGCATGATCCCGCGCTTGGCTGGCTTGAGGTGCAGACCCAGTCTTCGGCGGGACACATCAGCGCCACACTTACGGCAGCTTCAACCGAGGCGCACGCGAGCCTTGCTGCGCAGGCGCCAGCGATCACGCAATATCTGGCGGACCGCGATGTCTCTGTGCATAGCCTCAACGTGCATACGCAGGCAGAGATGCAGGGCAGTGCTTCGGGCGGCGGGCAGTCGCAACCCGGACCGGGCAATGCACGTGAGGAGGTGTCCGAGCGGGGAAATGTCGTCGCCGGGGAGCGCAGGCAGCAGTCTTTCGGCGGAACAAGCGAGGCGAATTCTCCGCAAGCGGGGAGCGCTTCGTATATCAGTGTTCGCGCGTAAGGAGAGCGCGCAGAGAAAAGGAGAAATGATGCAGCCCATCCACCATGCAACCATGCCGTCCGTTACGGCGCTCGATAATTCTTCGGGAACGAACGGCGCATCGGATTCGTCGAGCGGCAACAGCGATACGACGATCACCGCCAACGATTTTCTTACGCTCCTGGTGACGGAGATGAAAAACCAGGACCCAACCGCCGACACCGATCCCAATGCGTACATTGACCAACTGGTGCAGGTCAACAGCCTCCAGCAGCTGATCCAGATCAACCAGGATCTTGCCCCCCTCAGCGGCTCGTCCAGTTCGGGTTCCGGAGACGGTTCCGGTTCGGGTTCGAATGGCGATGGAAATTCGAACCAGTCATCGCAGGCTCTTGGCGCCGCCAGCCGTCTGGCTACGGCGCTTACGGAGAAGCATCCTCAACCCGAAGCTGCAAGCGGGAGCACCGCCGATCCGACATCGGATGCGGTCTCGCGTGCGGCGGCAGCTTTCAAAACAGCAGTTCACCAATCGTAATGTCACCAGGAACGCGGAGGAGATATGCCATCGTTTTTTATCCCACTTTCGGGTCTTGAGTCCGATAATACGGCGCTCAACACCATCGCCAATAACATTTCCAACCTGAACACTGTGGCTTATAAGAGCCAGGATGTGCAGTTCAGCGATCTCTTTTATCAGCAGGTGGGTGAAAGCGGTTCGGGCGATCCCGAGCAGGTGGGCGCGGGCACGCAGGTCGGCGCCATCACCACCAACTTCACCACCGGTACCCCCACTCCGGAGTCAGGCGTGGCCCAGGACGTCGCCCTTAATGGCGATGGCTTTTTTGTCGTCAACAACGGCGGCGTACAGGAGTATACGCGCGCCGGCAACTTTGCCATCAGCTCCGACGGTCACCTGCTCACACAGGCAGGCCAGCAGGTGATGGGCTACCCAGCGGCCAATGGCGTGCCTAACACGAACGCTCCGCTGGTGCCGATCCAGATTCCTATTGGACAGGTAGAGCAGCCCAAGGCGACGACTTCGATGTCTCTGACCGCGAACCTCGATGCCTCGGCTGCGGTTGGCACAACCACGCAGGGACAGATCACTGTTTACGATTCGCTGGGTGTGCCACATGTGGCCACGGTGGACTTTCAGAAAACTGCCGCCAACACCTGGAACTACAACATGTCGCTGCCGACTGGCGATGCCAGTGGCAGCAGCGCCAACACGGTGGGTACGCTGACCTTCGACTCCAATGGAAACCTGACCGCGCCCGCGGCCAATGTCGCCGGCATTCAGTTCACCGGACTCTCCGACGGGGCCTCCAACATGAACTTCAGCTGGAACCTGTATGACGCGAATAACAAGCCGTTAATCGATCAGGTTGCCGCCGGCTCGGGCGTGGCCAATTCCCACCAGGATGGTTTTGCCAGCGGCCAGTATCAGGGCTTTACCGTTGATTCGAACGGCGTGGTCTCGGCGTCTTTCAGCAATAACCAGACACAGGTCGTGGGTCAGATGGCCATCGCCAGCATCACCAACGAGCAGGGTCTGACGCGGCTGGGCGATAACAACTACCAGACGACGCTTGCTTCGGGACAGGCAACCATCGGCACCGCCGGCACGAACGGCCGCGGCACTATTCAGGATCAGGCGGTCGAGGGATCGAACGTGGATATCTCGACGCAGTTCTCCGACCTGATTGTGGCGCAGCGTGCCTTTGAGGCGAACTCCAAGTCGATCACGACCTTCGATACGATCACGCAGGAAACCATCAACATGATTCACTAAGCAGTCAGTGGCCAAGGTGAAGAGAATTTCATCTTGGCCACTATTTTAAGAATTCTCTAATCTTCCTGTTCCGATTCCGGTCATCCATCTGCACCTTCTCCTGGCATGACGCCAGAAACCCAGACATTCACTGAAGTCAAGGAATCGCCGCACGCTGTGCCTGCGGACGAAGCGAATCCAGCCCTATCCGTGGTCCAGGAGGCGGAAGCTACCGCTCCGCACGATTCCACCCGGGCCTCACTTACGGTGATTGCCGCGAGGCTGCCCCTGCAACTGGACCTGCGGGTACCGCTGCCATCATTCCGAGTGCAGAACCTGTTGTCGCTGGAAAAAGGACAGGTGATCGAGTCGGCGTGGCCGCACACCGAGGACCTGCCCCTGTGGTCGGGCGGAGTGCATCTGGTGTGGACCGAGTTTGAAGTCGTGGATCAGAAGCTGGCCGTGCGCGTCACGCGGCTGGTGTAGGCGGCGCAGATGGAAATGAAGAGGATGACGCACAGCAATGCCGCGGAGCAAGGAGCGGCTTCCACGCGCTTCGCAGAGAGATGCCGTCGCATCTGGTCTGCGCTTGCAAGATGTTTTGCCGCGGCCCGCCTTTTGGGAAAGACCGAGGGTGCTGCGGAGAATGCACTCCGCATCGAAGAGAAGCTTTCGCTTGGCCCGAAGAAGATGTTGTATCTGGTGAGCTGCCGGGAGAAGGAATTCCTGGTCGCAGCGGGTGCCGACGCGATTGTGTCGATGGTTGAGGTTTCGCCCTCTGAGGCGATGCAGATACCGGCGACGAGAAAGGCATCGTTATCCCGCATGCAGAAACGCGAGCGGCTCTCGTGAACATGCTCGCGTTTTATTTCGCGAAGGCGCCGAAGCTGCCGCCCCTGCCGGGCCTCGAGCAGCATGTGACCAACAATAATGGCGTGCCGTGGACGATTGTCTTTTCGCTCACGCTGATTACTTTGCTGCCGGCGATCGTGCTTTCGATGACGCCGATGGTGCGCCTGCTGGTGGTCTTTCACTTCCTGCGCCAGGCGCTGGGCACGCAGACTGCGCCCAGCAACCAGGTGCTGATGGGACTTGGTCTGATGATGACCTGGTTTCTCATGCAGCCGGTGCTGATGGCGGTCGATCAGCAGGCGGTCGAGCCCTTTCGCCAGGGACAGATTTCCGGCATCGAGGCGATTGAGCGCGGCGTCGATCCGCCGAAGCATTTCATGTTGAAGTACGCGCGTGAGAAGGATCTCGCCCTCTTCAGTTCAGCATCGATGACCGTGCGTCCAAAGACTCCTGACGATCTTCCTCTGCGCGTGGTTGTGCCTGCTTACATGCTCTCGGAGCTGAAGGCCGGATTTGTCATCGGCGCGGTGCTCTTTCTCCCCTTTCTGCTGGTCGACATGGTCATCGCTTCGATCACGACTTCGATCGGCATGTTTCAGCTGCCTCCGGTGGTGGTTTCAACACCGCTCAAGATTCTGCTGTTTGTCATGGTCGATGGCTGGAACCTGCTGGCCGGGTCGCTGCTGAAGAGTTTCTGAAGACAGTTGAAGAAAGGAGAGACACGGTGGGTCCCGATCAGGTAGCGGAGTTGATGCGGCATCTCTTGAAAGAAGCGCTGGTCGTCAGCGCTCCCATTCTGCTGCTTGCGGCGGTGACGAGTTTTCTTCTGAGTCTCTTTCAGACGCTCACTTCGCTGCAGGACCAGACGCTGAGCACGGTTCCCCGGCTGCTGATTGTGACCATCGTCATGCTGGTCGGACTGCCCTGGTTTCTGCGCCGCATCCTCTTCTTCACGGTGACGCTGCTGAACGATTTTCACCGGTACATCAGCTGATGCCAATAGACGAAATCTTCACGCGCGGCAATCTCGACTGGAGCCATTACCTCTCGGCCCTGGTGCTGGCCATGGTGCGCCTAAGCTGCATGATGGTCTCCGCTCCATTTTTCTCTTCGGAGGGCATTCCTAAGCAGATCAAAGCGGTCTTTGTCTTTGCCGTTTCTGTGTTGCTGGCTCCTATTTTCGCCTCGCTGCCGATGGCGCAGGTTGAGATCGGAGTGCTTCCTCTGCTGGGAGAGGTGGGCGCGGGACTGGTCTTCGGCTTTTCTCTGAGCATGTTGAATGAAGTCCTGCTCTTTGCCGGTCAGGTGCTTGGCGTGCAGTTCAGCTTCTCGCTGGCGAACCTGCTCGATCCCAATTCAGAGGTGCAGACGCCGCTGCTGGCGCAGATGTTCTCGCTGATGGGCATGACGGTGCTCCTGACTTCAGGGCTGGACCGCACGATGCTCGCCGCCTTCATTCGCAGCTTTGCCGAAGCTCCGCTGGGCGGCGTCTTCGTGAGCGGGCAGCAGGCGATGACGTTGGTGCAGATGACGAGCGGTGTATTCTTTGCCGCGCTGCAACTGGCGGCTCCGGCGCTGGCGGCAACCATGCTGGTCGAGGTTGCGGTGGCGATGGTGAGCAAAATGTCGCCCCAGCTGCCTGTCATGGCCATTACGGTTCCGCTTAAAACCATTACCGGCTACGTGATCCTGCTGGGGTCGCTGGCGCTCTGGCCGCGTTTTATTGAGAGCCACTTCAGCCGTCTGCTGGATGTGGCCGAGGGCATCCTGCGTCATGCAGCGGGCCACGCATGAGCGGAGAGCGCACAGAGCGGGCGACTCCCCGGCGGCGGCAGAAGGCGCAGCAGCAGGGAGACCGTGTCCGCAGCCGGGAATTGACGGCGGCTTTTGGAATGCTGGCCGGCGTGCTGGTCCTGGGTGCGGTCGCGCCGCGCTGGGCATCTATGTGGAGCGGACTGCTGACGCAGGTGCTGGCCCTGGGCGTGCCTGCGGTGTGGCATGAAGATCAGGTGATGCAGACGGCGCTCGCTCTGCGTCACGTTGCGCTGATTGCTTTGTCGCCCCTGCTGTTCCTGGTGCTGGCCGTTGTCGCAGCCGCATTCCTGGTGGCTGTCGCGCAGGGTGGAGGGATTCAGTTTTCTGCCGAGGCCCTGCAGCCTAAGTTCTCCCGCCTGAACCCCGGAACCAATATCAAGAACATCTTCTCCCTGCAGGGAGCATCACGTCTGGCCAAGTCGCTGCTCCCGGCGGCAATCGTCGTCGTCCTGGGTATGCACAAGGTCGAAGACCAGACAAGTCTGCCGCCGATGAGCATCGTGCACCTGCCGCTGATGTTTTCTTCTGCCTACAACCTTCTGCTCGACACGGCTTGGATTCTCGTCGGCTGGTCGGCGGTGGATTACATCGTGCAGTGGCGCAGCTGGGAGGGCCGCATGCGGATGAGCAAGCAGGAGATCCGCGAAGAGATGAAGGAGAGCGAAGGCAGTCCGCAGGTGCGCAGCCGCATTCGCGGACTGCAGCGCCAGATGCGGCGCAGGAAATTGAAGGCCGATGTGAAGCGCGCTACGGTCGTCATTACCAATCCGACGCACTATGCCGTTGCCCTGAGCTTCGATTTCGAGACGATGGAGCCGCCGAAGGTTCTGGCGAAGGGCCGCAACCTGCTTGCCGAGCAGATCAAGAGCGAAGCCCGCTGGGCGGGCGTACCCATTGTCGAGAACCCTCCGCTGGCGCGTTCCCTCTACCGCTCGGTAGCGGAAGGCCAGTCGATTCCGGTCGATCTGTATGCCGCCGTCGCGGCGATCCTCGCCTATCTCTATCGCAAGCAGGTCGAAGAGAAGGGCCGCCGTCAGCGCGCTGCCGAGCAGGCGCAGCGTGCAAAGAGCCAGCCGACTGATTCGTCTAAGAAGGCCAACCCTGCCAAATCATCTGCCACGCCCATCAAGGAGATTCCATGAGTTCTACCGCGGTCGTTCCCGCATCCTCTGCTGCCAGCGCGGCAGCGGCGGAAAGTATTGCCAGCAGATTGCTGAAGCTGGGCAAGAATCTGTCGCTGCCGGTCGGAGCCATCAGCGTGATCTTCGTGATGCTGATTCCAGTGCCCTCGTTTGTGCTCGATCTTTTGCTGGCCTGTTCCTTTTCGGCTTCGGTGCTGGTCTTTCTTTCGGCAGTACAGGTGAAGCGGGCGGTTGATTTCTCTGTCTTCCCCAGCCTGCTTCTGCTGCTGACGCTCTTTCGCCTTTCGCTGAATATTGCCTCCAGCCGCCGCATTCTCCTGCACGGAGGTGAAGGAACGGCGGCGGCGGGCAGCGTGATCGAGGCCTTCGGGCAGTTTGTCGTCGGCGGGAACTATGTCGTGGGCTTCGTTCTTTTCCTCGCGCTGATCGCGATTCAGTTTCTCGTCGTCAGCCACGGCGCAGTGCGCACGGCGGAAGTGACGGCGCGCTTCACCCTCGATGCGCTTCCGGGAAAGCAGATGGCTATCGACGCTGACCTGAATGCGGGCCTGATCGACGAAGGTACGGCGAGAAAACGCAGGCAGGCGATCGCGCATGAGGCCGAGTTCTATGGCGCGATGGACGGCGCGGCGCGTTTCAGTCAGCGCGATTCGCTGGCAACCATTCTCATCACGGCGATCAACATTGTTGCCGGGCTGCTGATCGGCGTTCTGCAGCAGGGCGTGGCGCTTGAGGATGCAGTGAAAACCTATACCGTGCTTACCGTCGGCGATGGGCTGGTGACGCTGATCCCGTCTCTTCTTGTCTCGGTGGCGGGCGGCATGGTGCTGACGCGCGCGAACTCTGCTAATGGATTGACCTCCGACCTGGGCGCGCAGCTCTTTCGTCGCGGCACAACGCTGTACATCGCCAGCGGCGTGCTTGGCGCTCTCTGCCTCGTGCCGGGATTGCCGAAGTTTGCCTTCCTGCTTCCAGCGGTCGGCCTTGGGTATCTCGGATGGCAGATCTCGCGCAAGCCGGTGGAAGAAGCGGTCGCCGAGCCAGAGCGCAAACAGGCGGACAAGGCGCAGGCGGAGAACATTGCCACGCTGCTCAAGGTGGATGACCTGAGCCTTGAAATCGGCTTTCAGCTCATCCCTCTGGTCGATGAGAAGCAGGGCGGCCAGATGCTGGCGCGGGTGCGGGCACTGCGCAAACACCTTGCCACGGAACTGGGCTTTCTCGTGCCGCCGATTCATATCTCGGACAACCTTCGCCTCCGGCCTCGCGAGTATGTCTTTTCGCTGCGCGGCATGGAGATAGGCCGCTGGCAGACGGAGGGTAATGCTCTGCTGGCGGTCAGTGCGGAAGCGGACTCGCATCCTCTGCCAGGCAAGCAGACACAGGAGCCGGCCTTCCAGGTGCCGGCGCGCTGGATCTCGCCCGCACTGGAGAGCCAGGCGATTGCCGCCGGCTATTCCGTCGTCGACACGACGACGGCCATCAGCACGCATCTGGCGGAGATGATTCGCCAGCACGCGCATGAATTGCTCGGCCGTGCGGAAACGAAGCGTCTGCTCGACACGTTGAACGAATCGCATCCGAAGCTGGTCGAAGAACTCGTCCCGAAGATCCTGACTCTGGGAGAAGTGCAGAGGGTACTGCAGCAGCTCCTGCGCGAGCAGGTCTCGATCCGCGATCTTGGCTCCATTCTCGATGTGCTGATCGAAACGGCGGCCGTCAACAAGAGCCTGTCCCACATGGTCGAAGCCGTGCGCCACGCTCTGGCCCGGCGCATCGTGCAGCCGCTGCTTGAGAGCGATGGCAGCCTGCGCGTTCTGCAGATGGACCCGGCCTTCGAAGAAGAGCTGCTGGAGTCGCTGCAGGGAGAAGGGCCGCGCCTGCTGACGGATGGCCGCGCGCAGCAGACGCCGTGGCTGAAGCGCTTTATCGATTCTGTGAGGCAGCTAATCGGACCGCAGAATACGATGGCCCTCCCCGTGCTCCTCTGTCCGAGTCCGGCCCGCTTTTATCTTCGCCGCTGGCTGGAGCCGATTCTGCCGCGCGTCGTTGTCATCTCTCCGGCAGAGATTCCGCCGGATGTGCGCGTGCGGTCGATCGGCGTGATTCGTTGAGTTGAGTGCGCTGAGTGGAACAGGCGTTCGTTGCGTTCGAAATCGATAAGGGCATGAGCAGAACATTATGCAGAACATGGGATCCAGGGAAGACCGGTCAGTGATAGATGAGGAATCCAGGCAGCGAGCCCTGGTGCTCTCTCTTGTTTGCTCCAGCGAAATGGAGCGGGAAAAGGCATTCACGGTGGAGAAGAAAAAAGCGGTGTACTCCGAGGCTGAGGCGAGTGCGCGTTTTACTCCGGAAGAAGAGCGCATGATGGTCGAACATTTACCGATTGTCCGCTATATCGCGCGGCGCATTCATGAACGTCTTCCGCAGCACGTCGAAATGGAAGAGCTGGTCAGCGCCGGCGTGCTGGGGCTGATGGACGCCTTCCAGAAATTCGATCCCGCGAAGAAGGTACAGTTTCGCAGCTATGCGCAATTCCGCATTCGCGGCGCTATCCTTGACAGCCTGCGCACGCTGGACTGGAGCCCGCGCGATCTGCGGCGCAAGGGACGGGCGATTGAGCAGGCGATGCGCGCTCTCACCTCGCGCCTGGGCCGGTCGCCCTCCGAGCAGGAGATTGCCTCCGAGTTGCAGATGGAGCTGGGCGACTATCAGCAACTGCTGGGCGAGCTGAAGGGCCTGGAAATCGGGACGCTGCATCTGGAGCGCTCGGAAGACTCCGGCGAAGAAGAGCTGGCCTATGTGCCCAACCGGCCTGAGGATGATCCGCTCTTCCGTTGCCTGCAGGGCGAGATGCGGCAGCGACTGATCGAGGCGATCAGCGAATTGCCGGAGCGTGAGCGGCTGGTGATGACGCTTTATTACTACGAAGAGATGACGATGAAAGAGATCGGTCTCACGCTGGGCGTTGTGGAGTCGCGTGTCTCGCAGATTCATGCTTCTGCGGTTCTGCACCTGCGCAGCATGCTGGCCGATCTTGCGGCGAAATCGGGTGGGATGCATAAGTCGGCAGTAAAGCGTGCACAGGGAAGAAAAGCCGAACCGGTGAAAGGATGACGATGGAGAAGAGTCTTAAGCAGGACGAGATCGACGCACTATTCCAGGCGGCGCGCGCCAGGTCGCAGGCGGCATCGCAGGAGACGCGCTCGCTGGTGCAGCCTTACAGCTTTTCCCGCGCTGGGCAGATCAGCAATGAGCAGATGCGGGCCATCAGCTTGTTGAACGATATCTTCGCCCGTAATCTGACACATAATCTTGCCGTCTGGCTGCGCAGCCGGTTTCAGGTGAACCTCGTATCCGCCGAGCAGATGTCCTTCAACGAATTCATGCTGCGCATCCCCGACCTTGCTTACGTCAGCTCGGTTCGTCTTGAACCTTTGCGTGCGCTCTCGGTGCTGCAGCTGGACCTGGCATTGGCTGCCCCCATGATCGATCTGTTGCTGGGAGGGGAAGGAAAGCCGGATAAGGTACGTGAGTTGACGGACATCGAAGAATCGATTTTTACCAGCGTGGCCGAGGTCATCTGCCGTGAGCTCAGCGCGGCGTGGCAGCCTGTCGGGTTGAGCTTCACCTTTGAGCGCAGGCAGTTACATACGCAGATCGCCCGCGTGATGCCGGTCTCGGAGAAGACGCTTTGCCTGACCTTCGAGGTGCGCATGCCCGGGGCCAGCGGCATGCTGAACCTGGCCTTTCCCGCCGTTGTTTCGAATACCGTCCTGCGCCGCCTGGTAGGAGACTGGAGCCGCCAGCACCGGCACTCGCCCGAAACCCGCCAACGCATGCAGGAGCGGGTGGGGCTGGTGAAGGTGGGCGCAGCGCTGCAGCTCCCTCCGGTCAGCATTGCCGGGCGCGAGTTGGAAGAGCTGTATGAGGGCAAGATCTTGAAGCTGCCCATGGTCGCTTCCACCCTGGCAGAGCTGAGGATTGCCGGGGTTCCGTTATTCGAGGGGCATCCGGTAAGCCATGAAGAACAACGGTGCGCCCACCTGGTACAGATTGCTGCCGCTGCGGCCGCAAACGCATAAATCAAATCGAAGGTCGGAGGTCCGATGAAAACATTTCTTGATGCGTGGTTACTGGAAGCTCCCATGGGGTTGAGCCAGGAGCTGGCTGGAACCGTGAAGCTCGTCGCCGCGGAGGCGTCGGCCGAGATAAAAGACGCCGTCTGCTTTCAGATCGAATTACAGGGCGGCTTTCGCGGAAGTTTCTGGGTCGCCGCCGATGCGGAAGCTCTTGCGCGGCTCTTTGTTGTGGCTCGCGTTACGCCGGATGAGCCGGACCGCCAGCGTGACGTCGCGCTCTGGCAGGGAATTGTCCGGCAGGTTGCGGAGCGTGCCGCGAAGGCGGTGGCCAAAAACACGGGTGCAGCCACCTCGGTGACTGCCTTGCAGGAGGTGCCCCGCCCGGCAGGTATCGTTGCCGCAGTCTACGAACTGCGCTTCGGCGAGACGTTGGTCCGCGTCGCATTTTCCGATGAGACGAAATCTGCGGCGGAAAAGAAGGTGAAAGAGAATACCTCGATGACGAACCTGCCCGCGCGCGGTGTCGAATTGCTGCTGGATGTCGAACTGGAGGCTTCTCTACGCTTCGGCTCAAAAGAGATGCCGCTCAGCGAGGTATTGGAGCTTGGCCCCGGCGACGTGGTGCAGCTGGAGCGGCATGTTTCCGATCCGGTGGACCTGATCGTTGTCGACAAGATCGTAGCGCGTGGCGAAGTGGTCCTGGTGAATGGAAACTTCGGCCTTCGCGTCACCGAAGTGGCTGAACCGAAAAAATCTCTGGAGAGCATTCGATGCCTGTTCTAACGAAGCGGCTACGCGACTGGGAAAACCCGCGCAGCATCACGGCGGAAGCCGCGGCTGAGGCGCGAGCAGCGGTCTATGGCGGTCTTTCGGACCCGCTGTCGCCGATAAAGCCGGCGTCGGCCCTGTTGCCCCAATGCGGCAATGCCAGATGCAGAAGCGGTTGGATGAAGCTTTGGCGCAGCCGCCAAAGCCCTGTCCTCGAAGGGAAGTGGGCCTGCAGTCAGGCATGCATGCAGGAGATGGTGTTGGCTGCGATCCTGCGCGAAGCGGGAGAGCCGGGATCGCAGGGGATGCATCAGCATCGCGTGCCGCTGGGATTGGTCATGCTTTCACGGGGCGTCATTACCCAGGAGCAGCTCAGGTGTGCTCTCGATGCGCAAAGAAAAGCAGGCACGGGCAGACTGGGGGAGTGGTTGATCCGGCAGAAGGCGGCGGATGAGGAGCAGGTCACGCGAGCCTTGAGCGCGCAGTGGAATTGCCCGGTTCTGCTGGGTGCGCCGCATGATCCGGTAGCCATGGCTGCCGCGTTTCCGCGGCTGTTTGTCGATAGTTTCGGCGCGGTGCCGCTGCGTGTAGCCGGACGCCAGCTTCTGTATGTCGCATTCGAGGACAGGATCGATCGTTGCCTGGTTCTGGCGGTCGAGCGGATGCTGGGATTGAAGGTAGAAGCGGGATTGCTCAACGGGTCGGAGTTCCGCCACCTGCAGCGCCAGATGCTGCGCGCTGTCTCCCCCATAATACGATTGCTTGAAGCTGCGAACATGCGTGGCCTGGTGCATGCTTTTGCCGCGATGCTCGAAGAGCGCAAGGCCGTGCGCTCGCAGATCGTGCGCATTCATGACTATTTCTGGCTGCGGATCTGGCGTGGCGCTGCGGTGGACAGCACCTCCGGGTTGCCGGTTGCCGGTGAGGTCGAAGACATGGTGTGCTCGCTCGCGGAGAGGGATGCATTGCAGGCGCTCCCCTAGCGGGAGCGGAGAAGTTGCCGATAAGGGCAGTGGAGCGAGGAAAGTTCATGAGTGAAATTGCTGCCTTAATTGTTGACGACTCGTCGGTCATGCGAAAGATCGTTGAGAGGGCCTTGCGCCAGGCTGGACTGCCTTTGAGCAAGGTACATGAAGCATCAAGCGGAGTAGAAGCGCTGGACCTGCTGAAGAACGAGCGTGTCCAGCTGATACTTTCTGACATCAACATGCCCATGATGGATGGGCTCGAATTTCTCCGCCAGATGCGCGCGCAGGAACTGGCTACCGATGTTCCCGTGGTGATGATCACGACGGAGAGCAGCGAGGAGCACGTCAAAGAGGCAATCCTCTCCGGTGCGCAGGGCTATATCCGCAAACCCTTTACCGCGGAACAGGTAAAGGAGAGAGTTCTGCCTCTGCTGGACCTCGCGTAGCCTTCGATCCGTCTCACAAGTTCAATCAAGCGTTGGGAGAAAACTATGGCAACACCGGCTCGTGAATTACTGCAGGAGAGCGTGCACACACCGCATCTGGACGATGCGGTCGATGAGGTCTTCCGCCTCATGATGGGCGTCCCCTGCTTCCCCGTCGAACAAAGTGCAGCGGAAGGCAAAGAGACGATCACTGCGGTGATCGGCCTGGCCGGAGCCATGAGCGGGGCGTGCACGCTTCGCTGCGACCTGCAGGCCGCTCTGCGTATGGCCGAGTGCATGGTAGGCACGCGCCCGCCGGAGCTAGATGCCATGGTGAAGGATGCCATCGGCGAGGTGTGCAACATGGTTGCCGGAGCGTGGAAAGGCAAGCATCCCACGCTCGCGAGTGGCTGCATGCTCTCGACCCCCGCCGTGGTGACGGGAACAAACTATCAGTTGCACATGCAGCAGCAGGAGTTCCGCATCGACCGCAACTATCACTTCGAAGAGCACACGATCAGCGTCAGCATTATCTGCGAAGCCATCCAGTAGTTTTCTCCGGGCCTGCAAACCTGTAAAGGTTAGCAGGCCCTAATTTTTTCTCCTCGTCTTTGGTCTCTCTCTTGCACTTTCTTGCAGCGGAGGAGATCGACGTGGACAGCGGTTACTACGCAGCCTTTTCCGGATTGCTGGCGCGCACCGAGGCGCTCGATTCGGCAGCCAGCAACCTGGCGAACGCCAACACCAGCGGGTTTCGCGCCGAGCGCGAGTATTTCCGTAACGCCATCGTTGGACCGGACGCGCTCAATTCGCAGGTCAATAAAGTCGTCAACGATTTCGGAGTGCTGGGCGGCAACCGTCTCGACCTTGGGCAGGGAGCGCTCGCGCACACCGGCAATCCTTTTGACCTGGCTATCGAGGGATCGGGCTTCTTCGCGATTCAGACCAAGCAAGGTATCCGCTATACCCGCGATGGTTCTTTCCGCCGCGCCTCCGATGGCACGCTTATCAGCGCCGCCGGCGAGCCGGTTCTCAACGCTCAGAACAAGCCGATTCAGATTCCAACGGGAGACGTCACGATTGGCTTCGACGGCTCTGTTTCTGTTGCTAACGCGGTCGTCGGAAGAGTCGCACTCTTCGATTTTCCCGCGCAGGATCTGCTCCCCGAAGGAACCAATCGCTACACGGTGAAGTCTGGAACCAAGCCCACGCTGACGACAGCGGCGATTCATCAGGGCGCGCTTGAGTCTTCCAACCAGGATGTCATTCAGGGGACGCTGCAGCTCATTCTCGTGCAGCGCCAGGCGGAGATGATGCAGAAAGCGCTCTCCATCTTCCACAGCGATTTCGACAAGACCGCCAGCGAAGACCTTCCCAAAGTTTAAGCCACGCAATTTTTCAGATCAGGAGAAGAAGAATGATTCGAGCACTCTACACGGCAGCGAGCGGCATGAGCGCGCAGCAGCTCAACCTCGACACCATCGCCAACAATCTGGCCAACTCATCGACCTCGGGTTTCCGCCAGCGTCAACTGCAGTTTCAGGACATGATCTATCAGAATCTGGTGACGCCGGGCGCGGCGCAGAGCCAGCAGACGGTTTCCGCCGGTTTGCAGGTCGGTCTCGGAACCAAGTCGGCCGCCACCGAAGTCATCATAACGCAGGGCGACTTCAACAACACCGGCAACCCGTATGACGTGGCGATTCAGGGCAACGGATTCTTTCAGGTATCGCGTCCCGACGGCACGATTGAATACACTCGCGCCGGAAGCTTTCATCGCAACAACCAGGGCGTGATTGTCACTGTGGACGGTGATCCGGTCATTCCGAATATCACCGTTCCGCCGAATGCCACCGACTTGACCATCACGCCATCGGGTGTCGTAAACGCGACGATTCCCGGGCAGCAGAACCCATCGCAGCTCGGACAATTCCAGCTTGCGACCTTTGCCAATCCAGAAGGGCTGGAGAGTGTAGGAGCAAACCTCTTTCGCGCAACGCTCTCGTCGGGCGATCCCGTACTTGATGTTCCCGGCGGCACGCAGGGCCTTGGCACCTTGCAGCAGAATTACCTCGAAAACTCGAATGTCGATGTCGTCACCCAGTTTGTCCAGATGGTGCTGGCGCAGCGCGCCTACGAGAGCAACTCGAAGGTGATCCGCGCGGCGGACGACATGTACAGCCAAGTTAACAATATGGCCCGGTAGGAGCGATGAGACGACTGCGGATCGCCGTTCTTTCACTGCTTGTCGTGTTCGCTGTTTGCCCGATGCGCGCCTCGGTTTGCAATACGGCCCAGGGCGCGTCTTCGGGTGGGCTTCGCGTCGACCATTACATCACCGACGCGCCCCAGCATCGCAGGTGGTCGGTTGTGGTCGATTGCAGCCATCCGGAGCGGCCGTGGACGTTGCAGGCAGTCCCATGGCAGAGCGGAGCGCGATCCGCTGCGGTGCGGGAAGCGCAGGCAATCGAACCGCAGAAGTCTCTGCCTCTGATACCGGCCGGAATGAAGGTACGTCTCTGGCGCACCGCCGAGGGCACCAAGATCGAGCTATCGGGAACGGCTCTCGATGCGGGCGCCGAGGGGCAGACGATTCACGTGCGCACGGGACGGCACGGCGCGGTGCTCGCGGGCAGAGTGCGCGGAGCGGGATCGGTCGAGTTACTGGCCTCGACGAAATGGCAAGACAAATCGCGGGAGGGGTGGAGCGTTCAATGAAGATCAGCCGATCCAGCAGGTTCATCTGCCTGTCAGCGCTGTTTATCGGCATTGGCTGCGGTGTCGCGCAGGCTGTGGGCAAGAAGCAGGACAAGGCTCCCAAGCCGACGCCGCCTGATGTGGCGCTCGATGCTTACATCACGCGCGTGAGAGCCGAGAGCGCTGTCGAGGCACGCACGCCGGGAGCAATCTGGGTGCCGGATGGACGCCTGGCGCGTCTTTCCGCCGATGTGAAGGCCTCGCGCCTGCACGACCCGATTGCGATTGTCGTCTCCGAGAGCCTGGCCGCATCGACGGACGGCACGGTAAAGAATTCCCGCGCCTCGAATGCGAGCTCGCAGATCTCGGCGCTCTTCGGCAAGCTCTCGGGCGGCAACGCGCTCAACAACCTGCTGAACCAGACTTCGGCCTCCGGCCTGAACGCGCAGGGGCAGAGCGTGACCAACTCCAGCCTGAGCACGACCGTAGGCGGGGAGGTGGTCGATCTGCTGCCGAACGGCATGTTGGTGATTCAGGCAGTGCGCCAGCTCACCTTCAATCAGCAGACGCAGCTCATCAAGCTGCGCGGGCTGGTGCGGCCGGAGGATGTCAACACGCAAAACCAGGTGCTTTCGACGCAAATTACCAGCCTGGAGCTGGAGGTCGTCGGCAAGGGCATTATCAACGACTACACCTATCGTCAGAATCCGGTCGTTCGTTTTCTCGAAAAGATATTGGTCTTTTAGGAGCGCGTTCTCATGCGTCATGACAGAAATCTCTGCCTGCTGCTGTTGTTGCTTGCGATGGCCGCTCTGCCGTCCTTCGGTGCGGCTCCTGCGAGCGTGCCGCGGGCCAAGCTTGCGCGCGTAAAAGATGTGGCCACGGTCGAAGGCGTGCGCGACAACCAGCTTGTCGGCTATGGAATCGTTGTCGGGCTGCGCGGCACGGGCGACAGCCAGCAGACGATCTTTCCGCTGCAGACACTCATTTCGACACTCGAACGCATGGGGGTCAACCTGCAGCAGTCGCCGCAGCTCTCGACGATGCGCACGCAGAATATGGCGGCCGTCTTTGTTTCGGCGACGCTGCCCGCCTTTGCGCGTCCGGGCAACAAGCTCGATATCACCGTCTCTTCGGCGGGCGATGCGCGCAGCCTTGAGGGTGGGCTGTTACTGCTGACAGCGCTGTATGGGCCGGATGGACAGATCTACGCCGAGGCACAGGGGCCCCTGGTGCTGGGCGGCTATGCCATCGCCAGCAATGGAAATCTGAAGCAATACAACCATCCGACGACGGGGCGCGTGCCCGATGGGGCGATGGTCGAGCGCTCGGTGCCGCTCGATCTGACGAAGATGCGCACCTTGTCGCTGCTGCTGAACGACGCCGACTTCCGCACTGCGGAGCTGATGGCGGGGGCGATCAACAAGGAGATGGCGCGGTCCGTGGCGCATGCCGTGGACAGCCGCCGCATCACCCTCGAAGTGCAGTCCAGCGAGGATGTTCCGGCTTTTCTGGCGCAGGTGGAGTCGGTGGAGGTCGAAACCTATCCGCGCGCGAAGGTAGTGGTCAACGAGCGCACCGGTACGGTGGTCATCGGCGGCGATGTGCGCCTGCAGCCGGTCTCAATTCTGCACGGCGGTCTTTCGGTCAATGTTGTGACGGAATACCAGGTTTCGCAGCCCAATCCCTTCGGCCAGGGGACGACCCAGGTGGTGCCGCAGACCACGATCCAGGCCCAGGATCAGCCCGTTAACCGTATCGAATTGAAACAGGGAGCGACGGTCGATATGCTCGTCGCCAACCTGCAGCAGATTGGGGCGACAGCGCGCGATGTCATCTCCATTCTTCAGGCGATGAAGGAAGCCGGCGCACTTGAAGCAGAACTGGAGGTCTTATGAATCCGATTGATCTTACGGGAGCGATGCCCGCTCCGGGAACCACGCCGTCGAACCCGCGCCTGCAGAACGCTGCGCATGAGTTCGAGGCCAGCCTGATGAAGGAGTTTCTCAAGCCTTTACAACACGATAGCCTCTTTGCCGATGAAGGAAGCAAGGATGACGACGATACCACTGGGAGCGCCGGAGCCCTGATGAGCTACGGATCGGAGATGATGGCCAAAGCCATCTCCGAGCACGGCGGTTTCGGCATCGCGCGGACGATTCTTGACCACTTCAAAACAACTGGGAATCCTTCGCATGAGGACGCAAAAGCGGCACAGTGAATTCCTGAAAAATTTCTAAGAAAAGTCGGATGGAAGTTACTAAAGTTTGCAGTTTTCCTGCCGATACAAGGAGTGAGGAAAGAATCGCTATGAATGTGAACGATGGTCTGCACGGATTGCCGGAATCGCTCGGAGTATCACAAACATCTCCCGCCTCAGCGGTGCAGCCGCAACGGCAGGCAGCCCACGCGCCCGGTTCGGGTGCAACGCATGATCGCACCGAGGTCAGCACCGCGGCCAGTCTGGCGCACCAGGCGATGTCTGTTCCCGATGTGCGCATGGACAAGGTGGCGGCCATCCAGCAGGCACTCAGCAACGGAACCTATCACGTGAGCCCGGCCGACGTCGCGGATAAGATCGTCGGCCGGATGCTGGGCAAGTAGCGATACTGCCTATGTCCTCGATCACGGGTCCTTCGTTTTCCGTGGTCAGCCTCTTCGATCGTGCGATCGGGGCGCTGGCCAAAACAGATACGACGTCGTTGACGCAGGTGCTCGCCGATTGCGACCGAGCCGAACTTCCTGCTTCCACGGAGGAGTTCAGCCGCGCGCTTACCCAGCAGGCGGCACTTGAGAAATCGTTGGAGCAGACGGAACGAAATATCCGGATGCTTCGCGGCGATGAGAACAAATTTCGTTATGGCCGCAGTCGGGGCCGCAATTCCTAGCGCAATCACCTTTCGGGAAGGCAGACTATCATGGCAACTCTGAATTCGGCTTTTAACATTGCGACGGGCGCTCTCGATGCCTATCAGGCGGCGCTCAATGTCATCGCCAACAACACGTCGAACGCCAGCACGCCGGGTTACACGAACGAACTGCCCCAGTGGCAGGCGAACGATCCTGTCACGATCGACGGCACCAGCTTCGGAACGGGTGTCAGCATGACCGGAGCGCAGTCGCAACGCGATCTGGTCCTCGAACAGCGCATTCAGCAGCAGACGCAGCTGCAGCAGGGAAGCGATGCGCGGCAGACGGCCCTCGACCAGATCCAAAGCATTTTCAGCTCGGCGACTTCTGCTAACTCTTCCGGTACTTCGCTCGATATCGGAACGAGCATCTCCAACTTCTTCAGCGCGCTTTCGCAGCTGCAGTCCAATCCCGCGGACACCTCGCTGCGCCAGTCGGTTCTGAATGCCGCCACTTCGCTGGTCAGCGCTTTCCAGTCTGCGTCGTCGCAGCTGACGCAGCAGCAAAATGCGCTCGATCAGCAGAGCGCCACGATTACGAAGCAGGTGAATTCGCTGACATCGGCGATTGCGCAGCTGAACAGCCAGATCTCGCAAAACTCCGGGAGCAAAGATGCGGGAGAGCTCGAAGATCAGCGGCAACACGACATTCAACAGCTCTCGCAGCTGATCGGCATCCATCAGACAACGACGGAAGACAACAGCCTGACCATCACCACATCGAGCGGAGCGCTGCTGGTTTCGAAGGGACAGGCGTTTTCTCTGAGCACCTCCGTCGCCGGCGGCATCACGCATATTTCTGATTTTGAGGGCAACGACATTACCTCCAGCCTGGCGGGCGGAGGCGGCCAGTTGGGTGGCATCCTTACGGTGCGCGATCAGCACATTCCGCAGATGCAGAGCACGCTCGACACGCTGGCCTTCGACCTGGCGACACAGCTGAATACCCAGAACGCTGCTGGCTCCGATGCCAATGGCAACCCGGGCGGCGCGATCTTCAACCTCCCCACGACCGTGGCGGGCGCGGCCAACTCGATTTCGCTCGCGATAACCGATCCATCCCAGATTGCTGCCGCCGCGAATGGCAGCGGTTCCTCGAATGACACGAACCTCGAAAACATGCTGCAGCTGCAGAATCAGACGATTGTCGGCGGCGAAACCGCTTCCAACTACTACTCCAGCTTCATTTCTACCCTGGGCAGCCTTGTCTCCCAGGTTTCGACCGAGAACACGGCGCAACAGGCTTCGTTGACGCAGCTGCAGACGCAGCGGGATTCGCTTTCCGCCGTCAACCTGAACGATCAGGCAGCGATCCTGGAAAACCTGCAGCAGGCCTATCAGGCCGCCTCCAAGGTATTTACGATTCTCGACACAGTCATGTCTTCGGCAATCAATCTCGGCGTACAAACTTCCGTCTCATAAAGGACCAGAGTCATGCGATTTGATCCCTTTTATCTGAATAGCGCTGTGGCGGCCCTCGACCAGACCTCGGCAATGGAACAGCTGCTGACGAATGAAATTTCCAGCGGTAAGAGCGTGAATTCGCTGAGCGACAATCCTGTCGCTGCGGGCCAGAATGTCCTGCTCAGCGCGCAGTTGAATCTCGACGACAGCTTTTCGCAGACGGAGAGCTCGGCGGTAGGCATGCTGCAGATAACCGATTCAACGTTGGGTAGCGTCGTTTCGCAGTTGACGCAGGCACTTTCGCTGGCGACGGAAGGCAATAACGGCACCCTCAATGCGAGCGATCTGAAGTCGCTGGCCACGCAGCTCTCCGGAATTCGCGATGAAGTGCTTTCACTGGCGAATACCGCGTATATGGGGCAATATCTCTTTTCCGGCAGCAAGGGAGGCACGGTGCCTTTCACGCTGGATATGACCACCACGCCTAACACTGTCACTTATAACGGAGATTCCGGAGCTGGCGCCATCTCTTATATCACGACG
Organism: Terriglobales bacterium; assembly: GCA_015655315.1. Taxonomy (GTDB): domain Bacteria; phylum Acidobacteriota; class Terriglobia; order Terriglobales; family Acidobacteriaceae; genus Alloacidobacterium. The sequence continues at coordinate 5,972 of JAATFH010000425.1, read as the reverse complement.
CCCAACGGGCAAAAGATACAGACAAATCTACCCGGCAATCAGGTATTTTCCGATGCCGCCGATCCGAGCAATCCAGCAAAAAATGTTCTTCAAACTCTGGCCAATCTGGAGACCGATTTTTCGTCCGGCACTCCTTCGGCTACGGCCGCGTCGGATACGACAGCCCTGACTGCAGCCTTGAATTATGTAGGTCAGCAGCGCGTTACTATCGATAACTCAATTAATCAATTGCAGGCGGCGCAAAGTTACACACAGACCCAAGGAACGCAGATTACGGCATCCCAAACAGATCTCTTGCAAACAGACATGGCATTGGTTTCCACACAACTCAGTACGGCAGAGACGCAACAGGCTGCGTTGACACAGGTGGTGAACCTTCTGGAAAAGAATAACGGGAGCCTGTTCAGCCTTCTGTAAGACAAAGATTCCTACTAAGGTTTATTTATCCCCGTCGGGGGCAGGATTTGATCTGCGATAGTTGTGTCCGCGGCTCTTCAGGAGAAAAACCTCACGGCAGAAAGGGCACTCCCAGGGGTAAAGGCCCAGCTTTGAGTAAACACGCTCTTGCAGGAAGCCGCGGCGGTGTACGCGAGTCATCTCAACATTGGAACAGCTTGGACAGCGACGTTTGCTCTTGCTCATTCGCTCGCTCTAACACCCCAGACAGCAATCGAAGTGAAAATACTCTGAACTCCCTAAAGATGCAATACCCCAAAATCATCTTTGACTATCTTCCCCGAGGAAGTTACTTCTTAAGTTGTGACAAATTTTAGAATGACTCGCAAGGAAAAAGTGCTGAGTTAGCAAGCTTTGCGCAGAAATGATTTTCGCATGGCCGAATAGTGTCCTGAAAAGACACAAAAAGTAACAATGGATGGATTTAAAAGTAGGTCAACAGTCAGGCGGTTCTGCCCAGGGTATTTTCACAGAGCGTTCGCGTCAATTGAATCAATTCCTCTGGGGCGATCGGTTTCAAACGATACACAACATTCAATCCGGCGTATTCAATTTCGGCATCCGGAAGACCGCTCAGTACCAGTACGGGCATCGTCGGAAAACGTTGACGAAGCTTGACCACAAACTGTGGCCCCTTCATGGCAGGCATGAGATGATCTGTAATCACAAGACGCACACTCTGTGCAAATTCAGGCTTTGCCAATTCGTTCAAAGCCTCTGCCGCACTCGCGGCTGCGAAGACTTTGTTGCCTGAGCGGGTCAGTATGACCTGTCTGGTGGAGGCCTGTACCGGATTGTCATCGACTAAAAGTATGACAAAAGACATGATTCGACAGATCTGGAAACGTAACAACTAAATAAAAGATGCAATTCCCCATGGTCGAGTTGCCAGGGATTTTTCTTGCAAGGGCCGCTAACTTATTTCATTGATCCCGGTCGACGTCGATCAGGAGGCTTGGCTCGAAGCTGACTCAGGCTTTTCCTCTGGAAGTTGACTGAAAGGCATGCTGGAGCGAAAGTACTCCAACGTGAGCTTCAGCCCTGTTTCCAGGTCGATTTTTGGCTCCCATCCAAGCAATTGCTTGGCGCGCGTGATATCAGGCTGACGCTGGCTCGGATCGTCGATCGGCAGAGATTTGAAAACAATTTTGCTTTCGGAGTCCGTGACGCGGAGCACAGCCTGAGCGCAGTCCAGGATGGTCCATTCGTTCGGATTGCCGATATTCACGGGAAGATGCTCGGCTGAACGGGACAGGCGAAGAAACCCATCCACTTCGTCGGAGACATAGCAAAAGCTTCGTGTCTGGCTTCCGTTGCCGTACACGGTGAGATCGTGTCCCTGCAGTGCCTGCACGATGAAGTTGGAAATCACCCGGCCATCGTTGGACTGCAGGCGTGGCCCGTAGGTGTTAAAGATTCGGACCAGTCTCGTATCTACCTTGCGGTAGCGATGGTAGGCCATGACCAGCGCTTCAGAAAAGCGCTTCGCTTCATCGTAGACGGACCGTGGGCCTATCGGGTTCACGTTGCCCCAATAGTCTTCCGCCTGCGGGTGCACGGTTGGATCGCCGTAGCATTCCGAGGTCGACGCATGAAGAAACTTTGCCTGATATTTGTGTGCGACATCCAGAGAATTTCGTGTACCCGCAGAGCCGGTATACAGGGTCTCAATCCCTAAACGGCCATAATCTTCCGGACTGGCAGGCGAGGCAAAGTTGAATACATAATCTACTTTCCCAAAATCAAAGGGGAGACAGATGTCGTGTTCGAAGAATTCGAAACGTGGATCGGATCGAAGGTGTTTCAGGTTTTCCATCGATCCCGTACACAGATTGTCGACTCCGATTACGGAGTGCCCTTCCGCAAGAAGTGCATCCGTCAGATGAGAGCCTAAGAATCCTGCTGCGCCTGTGATGAGTACTCGCGTAGTCAAGCTTGTATCTCGTAGAAACAAGGATGGGGGGATACGCCAGACGAGCATCAGCGCAAAACCCGGGGTTCGAAATCCATGATAAATCATGCATGATCGAGAACGCCTCGGAGTGTTACGCAAATGCTTAAGATTTCTTAACGGCGGTGCTATGATTCGGAATTCTTTAAGGAATTCATCAAGATGACTCTTGCCGGCAAACTGTTTCTGTGGTCGTTGTGTTTTGTTTCGCCATTTTTATCAGCACAGAGTTTTACGCTCGATCAGGCACTGAGCGCGCCTTTCAGTTCTCAATTGACGGCAGCGCCAGCAGGTGGAGCTTTTGCCTGGGTCACAAATCTGCAAGGCCGGCGGAATCTATGGGTAGCGGTGAAGGACGCCGATGGAAAAACCTACCACTCCCAACAGCTGACGAAATATTCAGAAGACGACGGCATAGAAATCGGAGACACCGCCTGGACTCCCGATGCCGTATCTATCGTTTATGTACGCGGCGGAGATTTTGAATTTCCCGAAAAGCCCTCTCCAAATCCTGATCTGCTTTCAGGCGGCGTCGACCAGGAAATCTGGAGAATTGCTGTACGCGGCGGTGAACCGCAAAAGCTCACAACCGGTCATGCCCCGGTGGTATCTCCAGCCGGAGACGAAATTGCCTATCTCCTCAAAGGACAGATATGGACGATATCGTTGAAAGATCAAAACGCAAAGCCTGAGCAGATTTTGCATACACGCGGCCATGCTTCCTCGCTACTCTGGTCGCCGGACGGCAGGGCGTTGGCATTCGTCAGCGATCGTGATGATCACAGCTTCATCGGCTTGTATTCTCCGGAAACGAAGGCGCTTCGTTATCTCGATCCCGGCACCGATCATGACAATTACCCGGTATGGTCGCCCGATAGCAAGAGTATTGCCTTCGTGCGCGTCCCTTACAACAAGCACGAAGCGCTCTTCGGGGCGAAGCGGACGGGACTGCCCTGGTCGATCCGGGTAGCGGATATTGGAACCGGAAAGGGCCGTGAATTATGGCACGCGAAGGAGGGGATGGGCAGTATCTTTCAAGAAGCCCAGGGGGAAGGTCAGCTTCACTGGACCAGCGGCGGCTCGATCGTTTTTCCGTGGGAGGGGGATGGATGGCTCCATCTTTATTCCATCAGGACAAATGGGGGAGAAGTAAAACTGCTGACCCCCGGCGAATTTGAAGTGGATAGTGTCAGCGCCAGCCCCGACGCTAAAACCATTGTCTACTCTTCGAACCAGAACGATATAGACCGCAGGCATATCTGGAAGCTCGATACGGCAGCCGGAAGCGTCATCGAATTAACGCGCGGAGAAGGAATCGAGACATCGCCCGTTATCTCCACGACTCAGGATGAAATCGCCGTTTTGCGTTCCGATGCACGCATGCCGATTCGTCCGGCGGTTGTCGGCGCCAACGGCGATCTGCACGATCTGGCGCCGCAGGCAGAACCGTCATCCTTTCCTTCAGGAAGTTTTGTCGTTCCGCAGCAGGTCATCCTTTCCGCCGCAGATGGAATGCATATCCACGGCCAGTTATTTTTACCCAAGAGTGCCGGAGATGGCCGCCGTCACCCGGCAATCGCCTTCTTCCACGTCGGGTCACGACGCCAGATGCTGCTTGGCTGGAACCCGATGGAGTATTACTCCAATGCTTATGGAATGAACCAGTATCTCGCCAGCCAAGGGTATATCGTGCTCTCGGTGAATTACCGCAGCGGTATCGGGTACGGCGAGGAATTTCGCGAGGCCTTGAATTACGGAGCAACTGGAGCAAGCGAATTTAACGATGTGCTGGGTGCAGGCCTGTATTTGCGGGGGCGTTCCGACGTCGATGCGGCGCACATTGGCATATGGGGCGGCAGTTACGGAGGCTATCTTACGGCGCTCGCTCTGGCGCGATCCTCAGACATGTTTGCCGCAGGCGTCGATCTGCATGGTGTGCATGACTGGAATCTCGAGCTCGGCAGCGGGCTTCCCGCCTACGACCCCGCAGCCGATCCCGAATATGCCCGGACTGCATGGCTATCCTCTCCGCTTTCATCTGTGAGCACATGGCGCTCACCGGTTCTTCTCATTCAGGGAGACGATGACCGCAACGTGCAGTTTTCGCAGACAGTGCAGCTGGCCGAGGCTCTGCGCAAACAGAAAGTCGCCGTCGAGGAACTCATCTTTCCCGATGAGATCCATGATTTTCTGCTGCACAGGGATTGGCTGGCGGCCTATTCGGCTGGCGCTGAGTTCTTTGCGAGATACCTGAAGTAAGTCAATCGTCTATTGCAGATATTCCAAAGCAGCCTCGGTTCTTCCCGTCGCGATTTTCAAAGACGCTCTCTTTGCTGGACGAGCGTAATGAAAGCGCGTACATTGCGGTAGGGACTTAGCACACGCATATCTTTCATGATCGTTTTTTATGACTCATTCGAGAGTTCAAGAAAGTGAATGCCTGAGCCGCAGAGTTTGCAGGCAGCGAATCCCATTTTCCATGGAAGGAATGTAGCTAAGCGACGTGAACCTGACACTTATCGATTGGCTCATCATGCTGCTGTATTTCGCTTTTGTGCTTGGCATTGGCTTTGCGCTCAAGCGATTTATGCGGACGAGCAAAGATTTTTTCCAGGCTGGCCGTTCGTTGCCTGCCTGGATCTGCGGGCTCGCTTTTATCTCCGCCAACCTGGGCGCGCAGGAAGTCATCGGCATGGGGGCTTCGGGCGCGAAATACGGCATCGCGACGAGCCACTTTTACTGGATCGGCGCGATTCCCGCGATGATCTTCGTGGGCGTCTTCATGATGCCGTTTTATTACGGCTCGAAGGCTCGTTCCGTGCCCGAGTTTCTGCGTCTGCGATTCGACGAAAAGACCCGCGCCTACAACGCGTGCTCATTCGCCGTGATGACTGTGTTTTCTTCCGGCATCTCGATGTATGCCATGGCGCGCCTCATTCAGACGCTGCATGTATTCGACTCGGTGTTCCTGAAATTCAACCTGCCGCTGGGATGGATCTTTCATTTTGCCATCATCATTTCGGCGGTGATCGTGCTGGGCTATATCTTTCTCGGCGGCCTCACCAGCGCAATCTACAACGAAGTTTTGCAGTTTTTCCTGATCGTCGCCGGATTCCTTCCGTTGGTTTGGATCGGGTTGAAAAATGTCGGAGGTTGGAGCGGGCTGAAGGCCGCGCTACCGGTCGCCTATACGCACTCGTGGCGCGGTATGACGAACCCGCACAATAACCCTCTTGGAGTGGAGTGGTTTGGATTGTCGATGGGGCTGGCCTTTGTGCTTTCCTTCGGCTACTGGTGCACTGACTTCCTCGTGATTCAGACAGCCATGGCCTCGGATTCGGAAGAGTCTGCGCGGCGCGTGCCGTTGATCGCGGCCGTCCCGAAGATGTTCTTTCCATTTCTCGTGATTCTGCCCGGATTGATCGCGATTGCGACACCAACATTGACGCAGCAGGCCGCGTTGCAATCCGCGCCGACCTTGAATACCCCGGCTACACCGCCCGCTGCGAACGATCTCTCCGACCCGACAAAGTACGGCAAGGGCTTGATTCCCGCGAAGGTGAAT
>JAATFH010000049.1 GCA_015655315.1 Terriglobales bacterium | reverse complement strand
CGATGCGGGCAGTCTCGATGGCGAATGGAACTCCGGACGTATGCTTCCGGAGCTGACGGCGAATGGCGCAGGTGCACTCACCAGTTCAAAATATTTCGGGCGGCAGGGTATTGATGCGCTGAAAGCCATCTTGAACCACACCGACAAGTACGGATTGAAGTGGGTCTTCCTGCGCGATCCATACTATGAGCCACTTCTCTCATTCGCCGGATGGCGGCGCGTAGACAGTCTCGAAGACAACACCGTCACCGTATGGATGAAGGATGGCGTCCCACCCGCCAGTCCACTGAATGCTGCGCAGATACCGCCGGCATGGCAGGGTCTGATGTGGGGAATCTTGCCATTTGGCAGCAGCATCCTGGCATTGCTTATTCTGGTGATTCCTGACGAGCGTCGCCAGGAAAATCTGGACGCGGAAGAGCCTTCCACGATTCATGACGACATCATTCCGGGGAGGCTGGCATCGTGACTGCGGGAAAACTTTTAGCTGCTGCAATTGCCGGCGCGACCATAGCTTTAATCGCAGCGGGAATGCTCTGGCCAAATGCATCTGCCGTCGCACTCGCAGGTGGCGAAAACCTGCTTCGTCCATCTTCCACACCAGAAGCAGCCGTCGCAAACCTGGCGCAGGAGATCGGACATCACGATTGGCAGAAGGCATACGCAGGTCTCAGCAACAAGGCGGAGTTCACTGAAGCTGAATTTCAGCAGGACTTAACAGGAAACCGGCTGAGCCTCCGCACCTACGCTTCGCTCGATCATTTCGACATACGCCCGCTACACTCCAGCGACCATGACGCCGAAGTACAGCTTCAGCTCTATTGGTCCACTGTGGTTGGAGTTTTTCCCGAAAGCCGCGACCTGCATCTCGTAAGAAACGGCAATCGTTGGCAGGTGCAATGGCCTATCGTTAAAGAAAAGCGTGTTCCACCGCAGGTTATTCCGGTTAACTACCTGCGTTGGGATGTGATTTATCGCGGGCCCGGTGATGACTGGGGCGCGCAGGATGTGGAATCGCCGCACATCCGCATCGTGGATATGCATCCGATAGAGCGCGCCGATGGCGTCGTAATACTTGGCGAGCTTCTGAATGAAGATATTGTGCCCGCTCACGTTACAGTTAATGCGACCCTGCTTGCGAAAAACGGCTCCGTCGTCGCAACCGAAGGCAGCTTCGACAAGATCGCGCATCTTCTGCTGCCCAAGCAGGTCACACCTTTCCGCATTACATTTCCGAACGTGCCACTCTCTGAGGTGGGCAGCGTTCGCATGGACCCCTTGGCGTCCTTGGTCACTGCATCGGCAGACCCCGTCATCGCAATTCAGGACCAGCAGTTCAATCCTGCTCCGGGCGCTGCGCTCACCGGTCAACTCGTCAACCAGAGCGGTCAGGCCGTCAATGTCGCTCACGTGCTTGGCACTTTTTATGACCAATCCGGCAAGCTCGTCTGGGTAGCCGATCAGTACATCGATCGCGCCTTGCAGCCGCAGACGCCGGTTTCGTTCCGCATCGCCGTCCCTGAAGACCTCGCCAGGAAGGTCAGCAGCGAACGGGCATTCACTGCCAGCTATAGCGCGGAGAACACGCAATGAGCTCGCGATTGGCAGTTCTCCTCAGTGGAGCCTTGGTAGCGCTGGTTCCACTGGCACATTCGCAAAGCGGTCGTATTTCCGGGCCTAAAACGATTGCGGCTGGCAGCTCATTCTCCCTACAATCCTCCGGCAGCGGGACAGGCATTTTGTACATCGTCGGCCCAGGGCAGGTAGTGCGGAAGGATGTGCAACTGGGCAGCGCCATCAACTTTCCTGCCGGCATGCTCTACAACGCGGATCACTATTTGATAATTCTTGCATCTAACGAATCTATCGAAAGTATATCTTTGGATGTCTTACCTTCAGATAAGCCGGCGACGTTGAGCTTTCTCGCGAAGCCCTCCCGTCTCCCTGTCAATTTGGAGAACGGTATCACGGGGGCGGTATATGTATTCGATGCTTATCAGAATCTGGTGACCATGTCGCTGCCTGTCTCCTTCTCCTTGTCGAACCCGTCCAGTCCCGCGCAAACTCGCACGGTCTCTACGCACAACGGTGCTGCATGGACCGAAATGAATTCGGCAGCGAAGGAAGGCGCAGCGAAATTTATTGCCAATGCGAATGGCATATCCAGTGAGCGTGTCATCCAGCAGGTGCCCGGCGACCCCTGCTCACTGCGCATCAGTGCTCATCCTTCAGGACAGAACATCGCTCTTCAGACTGACCCCATAAAAGACTGTAACGGCAATGCCGTTCCCGATGGAACCATCGTCACCTTCACTGAGAGCTACGATGGAATCCAATCGACGGTAGATGTGCCAGTAAAACGCGGCGTGGCGCAGGTAGAGCTGCCTGCTCGTCGCGGAGCAAAAATCTCAGTTGCCAGCGGCATTGTTATGGGCAACGAAATCCGGTGGGGAAGTTAGCGCGATGAAGCTACTAGTCACAGTCGTGCTGGCGCTCGTCTCCGTTCCAGTTCTGGCTGCAGATCAGCCGTCCGTCCACGTTAAGCCTGTTAATTAACAAGTTCCACGGCAGCTCCAAAGTCAGACATCAAGCGCAGTTGTTTGGGACTATCTCCAGTCGTGGCAGAGCCTGCACGATGCGCTCAATCAAAACCAGAGCACGTTGCTTGACCCCTTCTTTGTTGGTACCGCGCGGGATAAGCTGGCTGCCACCATTCAGCAGCAGAGGACTCTTGGCTTCCGTACCAGCTACAACGATCTCAGTCACGATATCCAGATAGTGTTTTACTCCCCCGAAGGTCTATCGATTCAACTGATCGACAATGTCGAATATGACGAAGAAGTTTTCGATCATGACAAATTGTTGACCAAACAGCGGGTTCATGGCCGATACATTGCAATCCTGACCCCCGCAGAAGCAAGATGGAGAGTTCGCCTCTTCCAGGGCGCCCCTCAGTAAGAGTTTTAAGTACGTTTGTAAGACTCAAGCAAGTCCCCAGCACGATGGCCGTGTTCCCCAGCACGAGCCCTGCAAGCCCAAGCAAGAAAAGAAAGCGTTGTTGTTCGTGAATCGACCCAAGGAGTCAAAAAAATATGATTTCTGTTGTTGTGCCCATTTTTAATGAAGAGGAGAATATCCCGCGATTTCATCAAGCCGTGACGAGTGCTCTAAAAGAAACGAATGAAGATTGGGAGATAGTGTACGTAAATGATGGCTCCCGTGATTCTTCGTTGGAGTTATTGCAGGAAGTTCACTCACAAGACCCGCATGCAGTAATCGTTGATTTATCCCGTAACTGGGGTCACATGGGAGCAGTCTCTGCAGGTTTGAAAATTGCCCGTGGCGATGCCATCGTCCTTATGGATGGTGACTTTCAGGATCCACCGGAAGTCATCCCAAGCTTAGTGGAATCCTGGAAAACTGGCGCTCAGGTTGTGGTGGCAGTACGGCGCAGCCGACAGGAGTCGCGTAAGCTGCTCGCAGTTCTCTTTCCACTTTTCTATCAGGTTCTGGGAGCGCTCTCAGACTTTCCAATTCCCCTAAACGCAGGCATATTCGGTCTCATGGATCGCCAGACGGTCGATTCCATTAATTCCCTGGGAGAGATCAATCGCTATCTACCCGGATTACGTGCCTGGGTCGGTTACAAAAATGCAATCGTCTACTATGATCGACACGACCGTGCTGCAGGGGAAGGCAAACTCTCGTTTATCAGCCGGATCAAGTACGCGATGGATGCGGTCACAAGCTTTAGCTACAAGCCTTTGCGACTGTGCTTCCTGCTCTCCGGCCTTTCATGTTTCGCGGTTGTGGTTCTCGGCATTCTGGCAGTCTTAGCCAAAAACCCCATCGATACCGTTGGATTTGGAGTCTCTTCAGCGATCTTCCTGTTAGGCTGCTTCATATTTTTCTGTCTCGGAATTTTAGGAGAGTACCTTGGCCGTGTGCATGATGAAGTGCGGAGCCGCCCACTCTCCATCATCAACAAAGTCTATGCGGCTGAGATCCCGGCCGAGATTGAGGTTGAACTGGGAAAAAGTGACTATATCCCAGGCATTGCACAGGTTGCATAGCATCTTGTACTGACCAATTGACCCCGCCATCAATTGGCGGAGCCCTAAGACCATACCTCGAATTGAGCTACGGTCTTAGGACTTGGGTTCTCTTTGGCTTAGGACTTACATTTCTGAATCCCGCGCTCTACTGCGGTCCCTTCCTCGTAGTCATTCCATGTTTCAACAAGAATGAAAGGAATGGGCTGGTCGGCTGGAAAGTATTTCCGCCAATAGTTAAACGTATCGGTAAATGTCTGCCCGCAGCGGGGCGAAATGTGCCGATTCAAGCCCCAGGAGGCTTTGCTGTCATCAAAACTTGACCAGGCTCCTCCCACCACAATCTTGTCGGGGTACTTCTGCCGCAACACCTGGTAGAAGTCATTCAGGTAGTCTTCGCCCCAATTGCTGCCGTCGGTCGACCAGCCCTTAGCCCCGGGTTGAACCCATGCGTAGTAGCCATCGAAGGCATCGGCATACTGCCCTGGCGTATTTTCATGGATCAAAATAGGAGTAGGATTCCACTTATTGACTTCCGCACGCACCTTGTTCCAGTCCGTATGACCGCCTTTGGGAAAAATGAAGATCACCGGACGCCCTTGATACGTCAGGTAAGCTTCATGACCGGCTGCAGTGGGCGCGAGATAGGTATCGTGGAACGATCTGAAATCAGCGATAGCCTCGTCGGTAGCGCCTTCTTCCTCGTCCGTCTCGTCGTACATCATGGCGACGTGAAAGTCTTTTTTCGCAGCCATCGCCTGCAACAACTCGTAGGTGTGATCGTTAAAAGGCTCCCTATCTCCGTACCAATCGACCACGAAGCCTGTGATCCCCATACTTTTGGCAGTCTTGATCTGCGTTGCCAGCACATTCGGATCATGCGAGGAATAGCCAACGGAGATATGCCTGGGGTGGCCAAACCAAGGTTCATACAATGCCAGTACTTCGGGATTCGGACCTACAGCGCGATACTTCAGCTGGAGTTTCTGGCGCGATCCATGATCTTCACATCCATGGGACAAAAGAGAAAAAAAAAGTAGTGCAGTACTTAAACGACCGAACATAGTATTTTTCTTTAAGAAGTAAAAAGGGAGCTTATGGTTGTTGCACGCAGCGAAAAACGCTCTCCAAGGCATTCTAAAAGCAGCAGAAATATTCAGATCTGCATCAAATTGATTGTTGCTGGACTATCACAACTTCCTTACACCGGCAGTACGCACTAACCTTCCCCGACCTCCGGTAAAAAGCTGGAGTCTTACTTTGTGTTAATTGGCCCGATGCAGAAAGCGAACTCATTACAAGCTCGTATCCTGTCCGGAAGTATCGTACTGCTTTCCGGCTCCGGCTTAACCACGGCAATCAACCTGGCTTACAACCTTGCCGTTGCTCGCTTTCTGGGACCTGCCGGTTTTGGACACGCTACCGTTGTCTACACACTGCTTACGATGATATCGGCCATTACGCTTTCCTTTCAGATCGTCACCGCCAAGGTCGTAGCACAACAAGAAACACAGGAAAGCAAGAGCGCCGCGTATCGAGGACTTCATCGCGTCGCGTGGGGTTGCGGAATCGTTGCTGCCCTCGTCTTGATTGTTTTCGCAAAAAATATTGCGGACTATCTCAATCTTACCGACTACAGGCTGGTGGCCATTCTCGCTATCGGCGCAGCCTTTTATGTTCCCCTGGGAAGCCGCCGTGGTTCCATACAGGGTGCCTATGGCTTTCGCAAACTTGCCACAAATCTTGTACTTGAAGGTTTGGTCCGCCTAGGCGGCTCTCTCCTGTTAATTCTCCTCGGATTCGGCGTCCACGGAGTGATTGCCGCAAATGCGGCTGCGGTTGCTGTTGCTTATTTTGCCGCCGCTCCTCGTCTGGCTTCCGCCATTCCAAACCCCATTCAGATTTCGGATGCCGTCCGGGAGGTCCTTCAGGGCATCATTTTCTTTTCCGGTCAGGTTCTGATCAACAACTGTGACATTGTTCTGGTGAAGCACTTCTTCGCCCCCAAACAGGCCGGTCTATATGCAGCAATCGCCATGGTGGGCCGGGTGATATTCGCCTTTTCATCGGCAGTAGTGAATACGATGTTTCCCATCGTGGCAGGTACAAGTAATGAAGAGCGCAAGAGCCACAAAATCATCACTACCTCTTTGCTCCTCGTTCTCGGAATTGGCGCTGTCTTAGCTCTCGGATTGCGAATTGCACCCGCCAGTTTGTGGACGACATTTTTCGGAACGGGTTTTGAGCTGGACGGCAGATATGGATTTCCCTACCTGCTCTCCCTCTACGCCATCACAACCGTGATCTACTCGCTCAGCGTTGTATTCATCACTTACGAGATGGCATACAAGATCGCAAATACCAACTGGGTACAACTGATCTTCAGCGTCATTCTCATCGGCGGAATTCTTCGCTTCCACGATTCCATGCGGCAGGTAATCCTGGTGCAGCTCATACTCATGGGCGTCCTGCTCGCCATCGTGGCCATACCGTTTTTAGTCGATCTCGTCAGATCGAGACGCTCTCTGTCGCCCGAAAACTACCAACCTATCCGCATCATGCGACGTCTTTCAGAAGATGAGGTCATCGCTGAATTTCTACGAACCGATTTCTCCAATCCGGTCTTCGATTCATACAGGGAGACGACGCTCGGCATTGTAACTACTCCAAACTTCGAGGATACGCAAGAGAATGCCAAACGCCGTGCTCTCTTCTTCGTTCGCCATCGCTCGCTTTGGAATGAAATCCCTCACGATACGGACTGGTATGAAGTGGAGGTACGTAAATCGGAGTTGCATCAGATCAGAGTTTTTCCGCGCGCGCAGTGGAGAAGAATAGCCAGGGGGAGCTTCGCTATCACAGACGTGGTCGAGCGCATGCGCGTTCTTAAAGAAACATCAGAGAGTCCCTTCTGGGAAAAGATCTCGAGCATCAGCGAGAATCTTGCTCGCCAGAATCATGACGTAGGAGCAATCATCCTGATCGGCTTGAACGAGAGTGAGCCATTGACTGTTCTGGATGGCAATCATCGATTCGCCTCTGCCGTTCTGTCCTCTCCCGATCACATCGACGGTCTCCGTTTCTTATGCGGCCTGTCCCCAAGCATGACGAAATGCTGTTGGTATAAAACAAACCCCCTTACCCTTTTTCGATATGCGAAGAACCTTTTAAGACATGTCGCCCGCAACCCCGCAAAAGAGTTGGCACGTGTCTTATAAGAACGAACAAATGAACATGGATGAGGAGTAAGCAGAAATGAAGACTAAAACATCTGCGGTAATGCTGAAAACATTTCCCCCGGACCTGACGTTGAAGGAGACACGAAATTTTCTCAACGAAATAAAAAATGCAGTGAAGGTCGAGAGGCCTCACCTCGTTTTGGATTGCACCCACATCCGCGAGGTAAATGATTCGATGGTTTATCAGCTCTTGTGCTGTCTCGAGGTGGCAATCAAGCACAATGGTGATGTCAAACTGGCCGCTGTCCCTGCAGGAGTTTCGAAAGCTCTCATCACGACCGGCGTAAGCCGTCTATTTGAAGTATTCCCCACCACGGCAGAAGCCGTAGCCAGTTTCTACAGGTTTTCAGCCACTCCAGAACCAATCGCTCCATCCGCTCTCCTTGAGGCTGAGGGTGTAGCTTGAAGCTCTCTCACGAGCGACGTGTCAGAAGCAAGAGGAATCCATGAAGACCACTTTTGACTGGTTACGACGACGGACCGCGACATGCCTCGTACTGTGCATGACCTTGCCGCTTGCAGGAACGGCGACGGCATCCCCGCTGCCGCAAGCTGCTCAGCAGCCAAATACGACACCGGCAAACCCCACATCGGAAGCACAGGCAAAAACTCCAACCGGTAACGATCCGCCTGCTGCGCCTCAGCCCGTGACTGAAATTTCAGCAGAGCCTTCTCCGCACCAGAGTAACCAGCAGGCGCCTGTTGGAACCGCAGTCGCGCCCTATGAGAAAACGACCGCTGTCACCGCTTCCCGCCCGGCTGGAGCCGCCATCGCGCCTGCAAAACAGAAGCAGAGACGCTCCCTCCTGATTAAGACAGGACTCCTTATCGGCGCCGGCGTCGCGGTGGGAACAATAGTGGCGTTATCGAAAGCGAGCCCCAGTCAGCCGCACTAGCGAAAACGTTATGAACCGGATGAGACAGCGCAAGTCCTCTCCCATATTCGTCTCCTTTTCTGGGATCGACGGCTCCGGCAAGAGTACTCAAATCGGGGCCCTCTCCGCTCATATGAAAAGCGCTGGCCTCGTGGTCCGGGTTATACCCTTCTGGGACGAGATCGCTACGTTTACCAGCGTGCGCGAAACCACTGGGCACGCTTTGTTCAAAGGGGAGAAGGGAGTGGGAAGTCCCGACAAGCCGATCAACCGCCGCGATAAGAATATACAGTCGTGGCCGATGACGGGGCTGCGATACTTTCTCTATTTTTCCGACGCCATTTCGCTACGCCGCACCGTTCACAAAGCGCTTCAGAGCGACGCGGACTTTATCATTTTCGATCGCTACGCCTACGACGAACTGGCCAATCTGCCGTTGAACAGCCGCATCTCCCGCGCCTATGTCAGATTTATTCTGCGTTTTGTTCCCAAGCCCAATATCAGTTGGGTTCTGGACGCCGATCCCGTTCAGGCGCGAGCGCGGAAGCCGGAGTATCCGCTCGATTTTCTCTTTATCTGCCGTCAGGCGTATCTGACGCTCAGCCAGTTGTCAGGAGAAATTACGGTCATTCCTCCCATGTCCGTACCGGAAGTGAAGAGCCGCATACTGGATCAGGCGCTGCTGCAACTGCCTGCTCTCCATGCGGCGCAGAACGCAGTCTAAGAAAGCCATTTCCTGACTCACATCGTCGACTGCGTGCCGATAATCTGGCTCATGGGCAGTTCCAGCGCAAAGACCTGAGCATCTCCCGAATCTGCGTGTACCCAGACACCGTGGAATGCTTGTTGCAGCTCAGGATGCATCGTCAGCATCGTTTTCATGATGTCCAGGACCTGTTGCCTTGCTCTCACCGGATCGCGCAGCAGCGCAGCCTGTGCCGCTGTTGGGGCGTAGTGAACTACCAGATCGAGGTCGCCCAGTTCGCCCGAGACATACAGTTGAGTAACGTTAAAGATCTCACCATTCACAGTCAATGGTATTGGATTGGTATCGGGCAGGTTGCCAGGACGCACCTGATCGGCTTCGCGCCTAAGCTTATCGAGATTCGGACTGGAAATGAAATCGGCAGGCTGTAAAAGTCTCGCTGCTGTTTGATAGTAGTACCAGGCGTTCCAGCTCATCTTCTTCGTCGCGTATTCACGAGCCTGCGTCCAGTACCAAGTCCCATCGTGCCCCGCCTCCAGCATAGGCTTGCTGAAGAATCCAGCGAGCTGCCAGCGACCACCGTCTGCCTGGGACAGCACAAGCGCAATCTGTTGTGGCTTCACCACGCCTGTCGCATGCAGAATAGCGATCGCATATTTGCCTTGCGGCAGGGCTGAAAAATTGAGCACTACTGTCATCGTGGATGCAGGCGGACTGCAATAAAAGGTGCTGGCCTGCGCATTATTGGCATTAGCCGGAGCATCCAGCAGGTAGATGGTATGGACCGTAATCGTCGCGCTCTGCAGCAGGGGCTTCAAAGCCCCAATGGAATCTGCAATGCCGGAGAAGTTGGCAGCAACGGAAGAGAGCGTATTCGCTCGTATTGCCTGAATATCTCCGCTTTGAGTCTGGCTCGCAATGCTCCGGGCTGTATTTGCAATGGCGTCTCGTTGGTTCGCTGCTATTTGCGATTGTGTCGTGCAGGTATCGCCAAACGAGCCAGAAGGCCAAAGGGCGCAGGCAAAGGCGAGCAGCAACAGACCGCGGCACCTAACTCCGGATCGCATCGTATTCCATCTCCCTTAAGGTTACTGATCAAACAGGATTGACACACTGTTGGATACACAACCGGGCAGAGGAAGATGCTTACAAATGCTTATCATTCTTGTACCGCAGGCGTTATCCAGCGATGAAAAGAAGAAGATATCGGCTTTAGCCTTTGGCGCAGGAAGAGCGGTGAAGAACCTCGGCCACCGTGTCGCAGAGAATCTCTGGCCCTTCGAGCTTGCTGAGAAAAACGTCGGCCATAAGTTCTTCCTCCGGAAGCTCATTCACGCCGGAAAACAGAATCACAGGCAAATCGGGCCGCAATTGCTTAATGGTGCGTGTCAGCTCTATTCCGGTCATATTCGGCATAAGCAGATCGGAAAGTACCAGATCGACAGGCTGCGACTGAAGAGTCTTGAGAGCGTCAGAGCCAGAGCCTGCACGAATGACCTGGTGACCAGCCTTCTCCAGCACCTTCGAGCGCACCAGGAGCGAAACTGGTTCATCATCCACACACAGAATGACAAATTTTCGTCGACTCATATCGATAACTTCTAGGCTCCGGTTCTACTGAACGCTATACCCTGGGTTCTCCTGCATTTGTCGTATCGAAATATGACCTGGGAAGACGACACGGAAGCTGGTTGCCCTGGTTTCTCTGAAGGAAACACTGCGGCATTCAATGGTGCCATCGTATTTCTGCACGATCCCCTTGCTAATCCATAATCCAAGGCCTGTGCCCTTTGTCGACTTTGTACTGAAGAAAGGTTCAAATAACTGCTTGGCGTGCTCTGCCTTTATTCCCGAGCCCGTGTCGCACACAGAGATAGAAATACCTCGCGCATAAGAAGCCTGTGCCCCGTGTCTCCGCACACTGATGCGCAGCTTTCCGCCGTGCGGCATCGCCTGAATGGCATTCACGATCAGGTTCATAAAAACCTGTCTCAGTTCACCGGGAAATCCCTGAATCGTTGCGTCCGTAAGAATCTGTTTCTCCACGGAAATCCCCTGAAGCTGAAGGTTTTTGGCTTGCAGCTCAAGAATGCTATCCAGCACCTCGGTGATGGATACCACAACCGGCCGGCTTGATTCGCGGTAAAAGCTTAACGTATGTTTTACGATGTGCACCACACGCAGAAGCTCCTGCTCCGCCATCCGTGCGTATTCCGACGCCTCTTCATTCAGCGACATATGGCCGCGAAGCAAATGAAAGATGTTGAGAATCGCCTCCAGCGGATTGTTGATCTCATGCGCAATAATGCCCGCCACTCGCCCCATGGCCGCAAGCTTTTCAGTATTGCGCAGCGCCTCTTCCGTGCGCAGCCTTTCGGTAATATCCCGGCTGATTTCGAGGATCACGCCAGGCGTTCCCGCCTTATCGCTCTTGAGTGCCTTTTGGCAGGCTACGGTTACATCTCTGCCATCGCGGGTCGATTGAACAAGATTTCCGTACCAGCGTCCGTTCTTAAGAAGCGCAGACTCTATCTGGCTCACGGGTGTAGGAAAGCGAGTCTGCAGAACGCTATGAATATCCTGTCCTATCACCTCTTCGCGCTTCCACCCATAGAGAGCTTCTGCACCCGAATTCCAGAACCGCAGCACTCCATTCACGTCCCGCACCATGATCGCTTCCGAGGCCAGATCGAGCAACTCCGCGCGTTCGCGCAGCTCCCCCGTCCTCTCTTCCACCCGCTTCTCCAACTCCCGGTTTAGCGCCTCCAACTGCCGGCGGTTGCGATGCAGCTCCGCAAAGACACCTACCTTTGCCCGCAATACTTCCGGAACGATCGGAACAGAAAGGTAGTCCACTGCGCCACGCTGGTATCCCTTGATGCGGTCGATATCCGAGAGGTGAACGGCGGAGATGAAGAGGATTGCCGTCTTCTGGAAACGAGGATGTTCGCGAATCATGTCCGCAAGCTGGAAGCCATCGATGCCTGGCATGCTTACATCTGCCAGCACCACGGCAATATCATTTTTCAGCAGATGTTCAAGCGCTGCCGTTCCTGAAGAGGCCTTGATCAGATTCACATCGAGATCACCAAGAACGGCTTCATAACTCAGAAGCTTCGCCGGCTGGTCGTCAACGAGGAGAATATTGGCCCTGTCATTCACGGTTTTCAAACCGTTGTTTCTCAATGAGTCCATCATCATGATTCAATTAAAAGTGACGAATTATCTATGGAGCCACATGCGCAACACAGCCAGCAGTTGATCAGTATTTACAGGCTTCGCCAGATACTCTGACGCGCCGGCCTCCAGACACTTTTCGCGATCTCCCTTCATGGCTTTTGCCGTGAGAGCAATAATCGGCAACCTGCGCAGCGTGGGGTTCCGGCGTATCACACGCATCGTTTCGTACCCATCCATCTCGGGCATCATGATGTCCATGAGCGCAATCGCCAGATCCGGCGTCGATTCGAGAACTTCAATGGCTTCCCGTCAGGTATTAGCGGCAAGAACCGCCATGCCATTCCGTTCCAGAATGCTGCTCAGTGCAAAGATATTGCGCACATCATCATCGATGACCAGAACCTTCTTGCCCACCAGGGCTTCATCGGAACGATGCAGCTTTTCCAGCATGCGTTGCTTCTCCGGTGGCAAATTCGCCACCACGCGGTGCAGGAACAGCGTAGTTTCATCCAGCAACCGCTCCGGAGATTCAACGTCCTTAATGACGACGCTGCGCGCCAATGTATGGATTCGGGCGTCTTCTTCCTGAGAGAGCTCTTTGCCTGTAAACACCACGACCGGCACATCTTTCAGCGAAGAGACATCGCTCAGTTGCTCCAGAAGCTCGAGTCCTGTCATATCCGGCAAGTGAAGGTCCAGCACAATACAGTCGAAACGTTCCCTGGAGATCGCTGCAAGTGCGTCTTCTCCTGTAGAAAGAACATTCACTTCGATATCCTCGTGATCCAGCAGTGAGCGGATGCTCAACTGCTCCGCCGGATTATCCTCGACTACCAGCAGGCGCTTCCGCGGCGAATGCGAAAACTCGCGGATTCTCATCAATGCCGTGACCAACTCGTCCGCAGTCGAGGGTTTGATAATGAAGGAGAACGCTCCGCGTGATAACCCATGTTGACGATCGCCATCCACCGTCAACACCTGCACCGGGATATGCTGTAACTCCGGATCCTGCTTCAGATGATTCAGGACGGTCCAGCCCAGCATATCGGGCAGAAAAACGTCCAGCGACACTGCAGTGGGCTTGAACTCCCGCACCAGAGCCAGTGCATCTGCTCCACGTAGCGCCACAAGTACCTTGAAGCCATTCGCCTGCGCGATGTCCCGTAAAGTACGGGCATAATGCGGATCGTCTTCCACGATCAGCAGGATCGTGTCGTTAAGATCTAACCGGTGACGATCGTCTTCCACCTCCTCGACCGGACGTTCAATTTGTAACGTGAGCGGAGGCCGCATCACATTCACCACGTGCTGGTACGAACTCTCCGCGGCCGAATTGCTGGCAGCGGCAACATACGATTGGGGCAGGTAAAGAGTAAACGTACTTCCTCTCCCCGGTTCGCTCTTTAGCTGGATCTCTCCGCCCAACAGCATCGTCAATTCGCGGCTGATAGCTAACCCTAGCCCTGTGCCGCCATACTTGCGGCTGGTCCCGGCATCCGCCTGCTGAAATGCTTCAAAAATAATCTTCTGCTTCTCCGGCGGAATACCAATGCCCGTGTCATTGACCTGAAAGGCCACGACGGAATTTGCGTTGCTGAGAATCGGATGGCCTTTACTCCACCCACCCTCCGCGCGGAAAACGGAGAGCTGAACGCCCCCATGCTCGGTAAACTTGAATGCATTCGACAGCAGATTTTTCAACACCTGCTGCAGACGTTTCGCATCCGTGGCAATGCTCCGGCTCAGCTGCGAGTCCGCATAAATGTCAAAGGAAAGCTTTCTGCTCTCCGCCTCATGCCGGAATGGACGCGCAATCATCTCCAGCAGGCTCGAGAAGAAGACCTCTTCCACTTCAATAGAAACCGTGCCGGACTCAATCTTCGAAAGATCGAGAATGTCGCTGATAAGGTTCAGAAGATCGGTGCCCGCCCCATGAATCGTGCGCGCAAACTCGATCTGCTTTGCAGTCAGGTTGCCGCCGGGATTGTCGCTGAGTTGTTGTCCAAGCACCAGGATGCTGTTCAACGGCGTGCGCAGTTCGTGCGACATATTGGCCAGGAAGTCCGATTTGTACTTCGACGTAAGAGCGAGTTCCTTGGCCTTCTCCTCAAGAGCGCGGCGTGCCTGCTCAATCTCCTCATTCTTGCGTTCGACTTCCGCATTCTGCTCGGCCAGCTGCTGCGCCTTCTGCGCAAGCTGCTCGTTGATCTGCTGCAGCTCTTTCTTCTGCGACTGCAACTCCGTAGCCAGCTGCTGAGACTGTTTCAACAGCGCTTCCGTCTGCATCGTCGCCTCAATGCTGTTCAGCACGATGCCAATGCTTGAGGTGAGCTGCTCGAGAAACGCGAGATGCGATGCCGTAAATGTATTCAATGTCGCCAGTTCGATGACCGCCTTGATCTGGTCCTCGAACAGAACCGGCAGCACAATCAAATTCTGCGGAGTCGCTTCAAATAAGCCTGAACGAATCGGAACAGTATTGCCCGGCAGATCGGTCACCAGAATGCGCTGTTTCTCAACCGCGCACTGGCCGACCAATCCTTCCCCTGCTTGAATCCGTACCAAATGACCGTTCGATCGGCTGGCATATGCCGAGAGCAGGACCATTGTATTGGGTTCTTCCGAATCCACCTGATAGATGAGCCCCTGCTGCGCATTTACCAGGGGAGCCAACTCGGAAAGCAGCATCCGGCCCACAGCCGACAGATCACGCTGTCCCTGCAGCATGCTGGTGAAGCGGGCAAGATTCGTCTTCAGCCAATCCTGCTCGGTATTACGCTCCGTCGTAAGACGGAGATTATTGATCATCGTATTGATGTTGTCTTTAAGTTCAGAGACCTCGCCCCGCGCCTCCACCTGAATGGAGCGGGTGAGATCACCCTTGGTCACCGCGGTGGCCACTTCTGCAATAGCGCGGACCTGGTTAGTCAGATTGTCGGCGAGCAGGTTGACGTTATCCACCAGGTCTTTCCATGTGCCCGCAGCGCCCGGCACATTCGCCTGACCACCCAGCCGTCCTTCCACACCTACTTCTCTCGCAACCGTCGTCACCTGGTCGGCAAACGTAGCCAATGTGTCCGTCATGTTATTGATCGTGTCGGCGAGCGCCGCGACCTCGCCCTTCGCGTGTACGGAAAGTTTCTGCGTAAGAACGCCATTCGCCACAGCGGTCACGACTTTAACGATGCCGCGCACCTGGCCCGTCAGGTTGCTGGCCATCACGTTCACGTTATCGGTAAGATCTTTCCATGTGCCTGCGACTCCGGGCACAACGGCCTGTCCGCCAAGCTTGCCCTCGGTGCCCACCTCGCGCGCCACGCGCGTCACCTCGGCTGCGAAGGCATTCAACTGATCCACCATCGTGTTGATGGTATCCTTCAGCTCAAGTATTTCGCCCTTCACGTCGACCGTAATTTTGCGCGACAAATCGCCGCGCGCCACGGCTGTCGTCACTTCGGCAATGTTGCGCACCTGCGCCGTCAGATTGCCGGCCATCGAATTAACGGAATCCGTAAGGTCCTTCCACGTACCCGCCACGCCAGGCACATTCGCCTGACCGCCCAGTCGTCCTTCGCTTCCCACCTCGCGCGCCACGCGCGTCACTTCACCGGCAAAGGCATTCAACTGATCCACCATCGTGTTGATGGTTTCCTTCAGCAGGAAAATCTCTCCGCTCACATTGACTGTAATCTTCCGGGAAAGATTGCCACTCGCAATGGCTGTCGCTACTTCCGCAATGTTGCGCACCTGGTTCGTAAGATTGCTGGCCATGGAGTTCACT
>JAATFH010000371.1 GCA_015655315.1 Terriglobales bacterium | reverse complement strand
GGAGCATTCCTTTTCTGACCTGTTTCTAAAGTTCCTGCTCGCTCGCAGCATGCGGATACAGGCCGATCTTGTCGATCAACTTTTCAACTCCAGTGAGAAACGCCTGGCACGAATCCTTTTGTTGATGGCAGAGTTTGGCCAACCGGGGTGAACCGGAGAGATTAATCCCGCCGATCACGCAGGAGACGCTTGCGGAGATGATCGGGACAACCCGGTCCCGGGTCAGTTTCTTTATGAACCGCTTTCGCAAGCTGGCTTCATCGAATATAACGGACGCATCCGGGTTTATAAGTCGCTGCTCAATGCAGTCCCGCGCGATGATCTGCCGGAGCACAACGCCGAAAACGCAATTTCCGCTCGCCTCGCTCCCCGGCTCACAGTCAGTCGCAAGCGACACCCAAGCCAAACAAAGCGTGTGGACTCACCTAACTCAAAAAGATTGTCTGAATCTGAGATTGTCGCCGGATTGACTGAAGGCATCCAATACAAATATGAGAAGACTTTTACTGGGACTCATTCTTTTCGGTTGCGTGGCGTCGACATTGGCACCTCTTCCGGCACACGCTCAAATCGTGGTGGAGCGCCAGCCCCACCGTCATCACCATCACCATCATCGTCATCACCGTCCCTATCGCCGTCATTAACCCTGGGATCGATGGTTCTATCGTCTGACCGAGCAGAGGAGCATCATCATGAAATCGCGTGCCTGGATATTTGCAGGACTAGGTGTCGGCCTTGCGGCCTATATTGTTTTTGGTCGTCGCGGCCTCCATTGCACTGCCGAAGCCGATGGTCTTGAATCTGCCGGAGATCGCGTTGCCTTCTGGGGAGGAAAGCAACGTATCACTGGGGCCAGCAAATACGTAGCCGGCAAGCTCAAGAAAGGGATCGGCACGATTGTCGGAGACGATACTCTGGTTGGCGAAGGCATAGTCGATCAGGTTGAAGGTGCCGTGCGACACACCGCCGGTCAGGCGGCTAGTTCCGTAGGTGAAGTGATTCACGACCTCAATGGCTGATCTTCGTAACGATGGTCGGGAATAAGGAAGTATCCGGAGTTTTCCTTGAGCCGTCGCTTGATCCGGGCGAAGAGAGAGAGCCATCATTGCAATGGATGTTTTTCCCGGAAGCCCGAAGTTCAACATCTATAGCGTGTGGCATGTTGTCTTGCGAGTAGCTTCAGTCCACGCTTTTCTTATAGCAGAGGCACCCGCGGCTCCTTCGGTTCGTTGACCGCTCCTTCCGGCCGTACACCCTTTTCATACGCAGCCAGTACCTCACCCAGATACTTTACCGTCCCCTCCAGCATCACATCCGTCGACCCCGCAATATGAGGCGTAACCAATATTCGCGAATCCGACAGCAACGGATTGGCTGACTTCACCGGCTCATTCTTCACAACATCCAAACCCGCCCCATAGAGGTGACCATTCTTGACCGCTGCCAGGAGGGCAGATTCCTCGACCAGTATCCCGCGTGACACATTGATCAGCACCGATCCCTTCTTCATCGCCGCCAGCGCATCCGCATCGATCATGTTCTCATTTTCCTTTGCCCCTGGAATCGCCAGGATCACGTAGTCTGCAGCGGCCAGTGCATCCTTCAGCTCGCCGCTCCCATATCCCGTTACGCCTGCCGGCACATGCTCCGGATACTTATCCACTCCGATCAGCATCATCCCAAATCCGCGCAGACGCTCCACCAGCAGATCCCCAATTCCTCCCAGCCCTACAATACAAGCGGTCTTGCCGTAGAGCGCCATGTTCATCTCCGGTTTCTCCGGTCGATCCTGCGCGCTGTCCCGCGTAAACGCCACCGCCTCATTGAGCCGGCGAGATGCCGCCAGCATCAGGAGCACCGCAAACTCTGCCACCGACTCTCCATTGCCCGTCTTCGTGGTCGGAGCAGAGGCGACCCAGATTCCAGCCCTCGTGGCGGCCTCTACATCCACGCCGTCGTATCCGGCGGAAGCCGTCTGAAGCAGACCGAGCCTTGTCTGACCTTGCAATTCCTCGGCGCCCACCTTTCCGATTGCAAGCAGTACCTCCAGATCCATGGCTGGTGCCTTCTTCCCCGGCAGCCACGTCAAAAACTCATGCTGCGGATGTTCCGCTTTCATTTGCCTCAACATCTCCACTGCGAATGGGTCCTGCGCTCCCAAATAGCCAATCTTCACAAATCACCTCTCAACTAGGTCAGATGCTATTGCTGGTAGGTTGCACCCTTGCAATATGGTGCCATCTCCGAATCAGAGAGCTAGCTGCGAGCGCTCAAGTCGGATAGAGATTCACTCTATTGGCATCGCGCAAGCGGATTTCCATAACACGAGCAACATTTGTGCATCAATGTCCGGCAGTCATCACTCGTTATCCTTGTTTTCGCGGCGATCACATTTGCACTGCAAATCTATTTTGCGAAACGAATCTGCACCGATTAACGCAAATGTAATCGTAACGGTCATCTTACTGAGGGAGGCGTTCACTAATGTTCAATCTCCTCCCTAAAGACGAAAAGTTCTACGACGAGCTTGAACAGCTGTCGGACCGCGTTGGAAGTACCGCGAAGCAGTTCGAGAGCGTGGTAGCAGCCTTCCCTAATTTTGATGGTCAGCTCAATACCATTGAGCAGGACCGCCTTGCCGCGCGCAAGATATTCGGCGAGTCCCTGCTGCGCCTCGACCAGGCCTTCATCACTCCGTTGGATCGCGAAGACATTCTGAGCCTCATCAATGAGATGGACGGCGTGGTGGATCGTGTTTCGGAGCTTTCACAGCGTTTCCGGCTCTACCAGATCAAGGATCTTCATCCCACACTCACAAGTCAGGCGAAAAACCTGTCCACGATCGCCGGAGAACTCAACGGAATCATTCACGGATTGCGCCATCAAAAGAAGCTCAAGGACTTCAAGCCGAGCCTTGACGCCGTCTCCGATGCAATGGAACTTGTGAAGCGAGATCGGGAGATCTTTCTCGGTGGTCTTTTTACAGGAAATCCGGATCCTCTCGATGTAATCAAGAAGAAGGAGATGCACGACCTTCTGGAACAAGCGATCGAGCGTTGCGAAGAAGCCACCGAAACCCTGGCGCGCGTTCTGCTCAAGAACGGTTGAGGGACCTCTATGCCGATCCTTTACTTCGTCTTCTCCCTCGTCGCCGTTGCTCTCATCTTCGATTTCTTCAACGGCTTCCACGACGCTGCCAATTCGGTGGCCACCGTCGTCACAACTCGGGTTCTCTCGCCATTGCAGGCAGTGCTCTGGGCCGCGTTCTTCAACTTTATCGCCGCCTTCTTTTTCGGCACTGGAGTCGCGGAAACGATCAGTAACAAACTGATCGATCCCAAAGCTGTCGACGTGTATGTCATCTGCGGCGGTCTTATTGGTGCCATTACCTGGGACATCATCACCTGGTTGATGGCGCTGCCCACAAGCTCATCCCATGCAATCATCAGCGGCTATGCCGGCGCCGCGATTGCGAAGGCCGGATTCAGTGTCATCCTGGTTAAGGGCTGGATTCCTGTTCTCATTTTCCTCGTCATCTCACCTCTCATCGGCATGGTCCTCGGATGGGCCATCATGACGGGGGTCAGCTGGCTCACGCGCCATACCGATCGTTACAAAGCAGAGCGCAGGTTTCGTCATCTGCAACTCCTATCAGCAGGTCTTTACTCTCTCGGTCACGGCACCAACGACGCGCAGAAGACCATGGGCATCATCGTAGCCCTTCTGGCGGCAGCGGGGCATGAGCAATGGGGCAAGGCAGGCTCCGGGTTTCAGGG
>JAATFH010000127.1 GCA_015655315.1 Terriglobales bacterium | reverse complement strand
TCATGCATGCCGGAGTGCGAACGATTCCTGTCGTGTCAACTCCGGTATTGCCGCTGATGAGTTGCTGATAGTGGGTGGGATCGATAATGTTTGCGGCTCCGGTGCCGATTAGCTCAATCGCCGCCCATAGCAGTGTGGAAATACCGCAAAAATAGCAGCTGATGATGAGGAACTTTTTCCAGTCGAATTTCCCGCCCACCAGCTTCCAGGCAAACACCGTGACCGCGATAGTCAGCAGAAGCGTCAGCACTGCCTGGACCGCAAGAATGCCGAACATCAGCTCTTTGTTTTGCTTTTCCGGCAGGGAGGGGATGCCGATCAGGAACGCAGCTGCGAAGGAAACGGCGGTAAAAGTGAGGGCCTCAAGCAGGGAGTTGGGCGCGTCGAAATCCAGCTTTGCAGCGAAGTCTTTTGGCCCGGAGAGCAGCCCCACCAGTTGCCGCACGAATGCGGGAATAGCGGCCAGCAATTTTTCGATGATTTCCTTCATTGGGCTCTCCGGGGGGAGAGCCCAATGTTTCACAGTTCGGGATGCCTTACAAGCTAAGAAACTACGCTCCCGGCACCTTCGCCGCGATCACATCGATTTTCTCGACGCGTGGCTCTTTGGCCAGCAATGCTTTTGTCTCTTCGCTGAAGAGTGCTTTAGCGATCGCGCCATTCAAGTGCGCCTCGCGCCCGGCTTCATCGAGAAAGGTGTCGAAGATACCGAAGCTGCCCGGTCCCATCTTGACCACGTACCAGGTGATGGTCTGTTCTTCCTGCTCTGCCAGCGATTGTGCTGACTTCAAAAAATCCTCGACTTCTTTTTCCTTGCCTGGCTTGGCGCTTACCGTAGCCCAGATCGAATATTTGACCATAGAAAATCTCCTGTGCACTTTGGATGCGCGACGGTTACCGAAATCCGTTAATTTACCGTCAAGTCCCGAACTCAGCCATCTTTTTTCGGAAGCGCGCCAGCCATCAGCAAAGCGCCCCCGGCAAGCCCCATGTCTTTCAGGTAATTTCCTCCGGCCATATCCTCGGGATGCGCCGCCAACCACGGCACCCACACAATCAGCCCGAAGAGCAGAATCAGGAGTCCGAGAAGCGTAGCCGCCAGTCGAACCTTGCTGTTCAGAAAGATCGCGATCCCCGCGGCCAGAAAAGCAATTCCGGTCAGATAAGACCACGCCGGCTGCCACGGCAACGGAAACTTGACTGCCGCTGACATAGGCTGCACGCCGGGAGCGAACTCCGGATAGACAAAGTGCAGCAGGCCCAGCGCTGTTACCGCAATTGCAAAGAGCACGCGGCCAATCGTAAAGACCTTGTCCTTATGTTGAAGCTTCCACGTCTCCGACTGCGTGCCCGCAAACAGAAACGCGGCGCCGCTCAGCCCCAGGTCTTTGCAGGCATTGTGCAGCCGCCCCGGATACGGCCCGAAGATCGGATTCGCAGCAAATACATCGCCCGGCCATCGCGCCAGAAGGCGTGAATGGATCAGCAGTACAAACGCCAGAATCATCGCTCCCAGCAGAAAGCCGGCCAGTTGCGCCTCGCGTTTCACTAAGATCGCAACCCCGGCAGCGATGAGTGCAATGCCTACGAAATACGTCCAGAACAGATGCCACGGAACCCACGGCGGCACAATCATCGCCACAAAGTTGGCGAACAGAAAATGTTCCACGCCGAAGATCACCATGGGCAACGCCAGTAAAACGCAACCCGATTTAAGCAACACGTCTATCGCGCGATTGTCTTCCATCGTTTCGATCCAGCTCATAGCACCACCTCGCTGTCATCGAACAATGCTTCACGCGCTGCTGTCCAAACCTTTGCGCCTGACGGGTTAGGAATTTCGATCAATGGAGGGAAGAGGCAGCTAAACCCTCACGCTCATCGCTACTCGATTCGCAATGCTTCCATCGGTTCTACGGAAGCGGCACGACGCGCAGGCACCAGCCCTGCGATGAGAGTGCAGACGCTCAAAACAATCGCAGCCGCGCCGAGAACAAGCGGATCGAAACGGCCTACGCCGTAAAGCTGGTGAGCCAAGTAGCGTCCGCAAAGAATAGCCACTGGAATACCGATGCAAAGTCCAATGCCGACCTGTGAGAACGCACCCAGCAGAATCATCTTTACGACATTGCCGCGATTCGCGCCCAGTGCCATGCGGATGCCGATCTCACTCGTGCGGCGTGCAACGTTGTAAGCAGTCACTCCATACAGGCCAACCGACGCCAGCACGAGCGCGAGCAGGCTGAAAAGGCCGGTGAGGCGGGCGATGAGCCTTTCCTGGTTGAACTGTACCGCCACCTGTTCGCTATAACTTTTCACACTCTCCAGCGACAAATTCGGATCGATGCCGGCAAGAGCATTTCGAAGCAAACTCTCGTAACTCTCCGGGACCCCTGATACGCGCAGAAGAATCGTCTGTGCATAGAGCGTTCCTGTCTCCAGGCGCTGGCCGCCGTTGGACGGGAATGGTGTCGTCTGCGTAAAGGGCAGGAAGAACATGGGACGCGGCAACGAAGCCGGGCTTCTGTACCTGGTGTTTCTCGCCACGCCTACAATTTCGTAATCGTATCCGTGCCCCGGCCCCGACAGTCCAAAGCGTTGACCGATGGGATCTCTTCCGGGGAAGAACGTGCGCGCAAACGTTTCGTCCACGACGGCCACATGCTGCGATGCCTGCGTATCCCGCTCCGTAATGGCGCGGCCACGCACCAACGGCACACCGATAGTCTCGAAATAATGCGGGCTTACACGGGAAAACGAAGTATCGATGTCTCCAATCCAGCTGTCGGACCGGCCGCCGATGGAGATATCGACAGTCACGCAGCAGAAATTCTGCGGACTGTTGAGGGAGAGACTTGCGCTGTGCACGCCGGGAATTTTTTTCAGACGCTCCTGCACACGTTGATATAGCGTTGGAAGTTCTTCCGGCTTGTATCCGGCAGCCTTGAAATTGATGCTGGCCAGCAGCCTCCCCTGCGTTTCAAAACCCATAGCGGTGTTTTCAAGGTTGCGCAGACTCTGCGTTACCAGCCCCGCCACAGCCAGCAGTACAACCGAGAGCGCAGCCTGCACGATCACCAGCATCTTCTGCGGTCGAGATGCTTGCTGCGTAGAACTGCGGCTGTTGCCGCGAAGCCCATCCGTTGGTTCGGCGCGGGTTTCCATCCATGCCGGAGCGAC
This sequence comes from Terriglobales bacterium, assembly GCA_015655315.1. Classification (GTDB taxonomy): domain Bacteria; phylum Acidobacteriota; class Terriglobia; order Terriglobales; family Acidobacteriaceae; genus Alloacidobacterium. Next base: position 8,212 of record JAATFH010000127.1, on the reverse strand, counting down.
GCCGAAGGTCACTCCTGTAAGCATCGAAAGCAGCAACGCAAAACCCAGGATGGGCAGGGAAGGCGTGGCATGGACGGGGACATACTCTGCGCCGCGAAAAATGATCAGCAGAATCGCCTTCGTTCCCAGGTACGCCAGCGCCAGTCCCGCAGCGCCGCCAATCAGAGAGAGCAGCACACTCTCGGTCAACACCGCGCGTATGAGCCGCGAGCGCGTAGCTCCCAGCGAAAGCCGGAGCGCGGTCTGTTGATATCGCGCCGCGCTGCGGGCCAGCAGGAGGTTTGCGAGATTGGCGCAGGCAATGAGCAGCACCAGGGCCGAAGCTGCCGACAGAAGATACAAGCCATTCTTTGAGTTGCTGCGGAATGGGGAGACACCCGTTCCGCCCGGTGTCAATCGAATGTGCTGCTTGGGCAGGTTGGCAATGTCATCTTTGCTGAGCTTCCTCTGGCTGCGAAGCCACTGCTGCAATTCCATCGTCAATTGTGCCTGCGCCTGCACCGGAGTGACGCCCGGTTTGAGCCGCCCAATCAGATAAAGCCACGCATCATCGGAGGAATACAAAATGGAATCCTGTCCCGGTCCGTCAAACGCCGGTTTCTGGTTCAGCGGAATCCACAGTTCCGGCGGATACGAAGTCAGCCGGTCCCCGGAAAATCCCTGCGCTGCAATGCCGACAACGGTAACAGGCAGGCCGTTGATCAAAAGAGTCGAGCCGATGATCGATGGGTCGGAGCCGAAGTCTCGCTGCCAGGCCTGATAGCCCATCACCGCCGCGGCGGGCGTACCCGGTTGATCGTCGGAAGCGTTGAGCAGTCGGCCCGCACTGGCCTGAATTCCCAGAGTCGCAAAGTAGTTGCCGGAAACATATTCGCCATTCGTGGTCTGGGCCGCGTCCTGCGATCCTGCGCGGCGCACATGAAACGACGGGGTATTTCCCGAGAAGGCGGCTATCTGTTCAAAGGCCGGACTCGTATCGCGCAGATGCTTGTAAAACTGGTAATCGAAGGTGCCCCAGGAATCCTGCAGCCCCGTCCACTCGCAGCAATAGTATTCGCCTTCGCCGATACGGTAGAGCTGGTCGGGTCTGGAAATGGGCAGTTGCTTCAGCATGACAGCATGCACCAGCGTGAAGATGGCCGTGTTAGCCCCGATACCGAGTGCCAGCGTGAGGATTGCTACCGCGAAGAACCCGGGGCTGCGAATCAACTGGCGCAAGCCATAGCGAATGTCCTGCCAGAAGGATTCCGCCAGCGATTCCCAGCCAACCGCTCGCACCTTCTGCTTTACCGTTTCCATGCTTCCCATCTCCGCTCGCGCTGCGCGCATGGCTTGGTCGTAACTCATTCCGCCGCGCATCTTCTCCTCGGCGGACGCATCGAGATAAGCACGCAGTTCTTCATCCATTTCCAGGTTTCGCTGGTCTTTATGGACGAGGGCTTTGCGCCCGCCAAGAAACTTTCGTACTAGCGCCACAGCATCCTCCGGTCAGGCTTCAAGAATTCGTGTGATGGCGGCGATTTGCCGTCCCCATTCCTGAGTCTCGTCTTTCAGGGCTTCCCGTCCGCTGTCAGTCAGCAGGTAATACTTGGCCCGGCGGTTGTTCTCGGTCGTTCGCCACTCGGCCCGGATACGGCCTGCGCGCTCCATCCGGCTGAGGGCAGGAAACAGCGATCCGGGATTGACGCGAAAAACCCCTTTGCTGATCTGCTCGATCCGAAGGGCCACCCCGAATCCATGCATCGGTTCAAGGGCAAGAGTTTTCAGGATCAGCATTTCAAGGGTTCCCTGGACTAGGTCGCTGGATTTGCTCGGCATCGGCTTCGCCCTCACCTCTAGATAATCAAGAGGAATGATGCCGTGATCTCCTCTAGATTGTCAAGAGGTACTGACTCTGGGCCTTATCGACATATACGCGCAAACGAAAGTTTTATTTTCAACAAGGAATTGTCATCCTGAGCCAGCGGCTAAGGATCTGTTTTCCTTTCGTCCAGCGAAATGCGGGGTGGGGCCGGGAAAAAGCAGATCCCTCGCCGCGGCTCAGGATGACAACCAGGTCTTCTATATGTCGATACAACCTGGGAACCTCCCAAATCCACGATTGTCAAGTTTCCGCTTCTATAATATTGGCTGTATCTCTTTCATCAGAAACCACTTCACAATCACGCATTTGGCATATAGTTTTCCTTGATCGGTTATTCTGGAAGCAGAGTATTGCGTCGAGGTTGGTAGGCGACAGAAGCTGCACATGCTGTCGCACTTCTACCCGAATTTCCGTATAAGTAATTGAAAGTAAATGATCTCCGTGAAGTAGAGCGAACACACCGCCTCTCAGGAGATCGAAAAAGCAGAATGAAAGTCTTCGTCACAGGTTCTACCGGATTTGTCGGCAGTCATGTAGCCAAAGCTCTCGCAAGTAAGGGTGCCGACCTCCGTCTCCTCGTCCGGAAAAACAGCAATCTCTCGAACCTGGCCGGAATGGCCGCGCCTTCCTCTCTGACCACGATCACAGGCGACCTGCTCGACCCCGAATCGCTCCGACCCGGCATTCGCGGCTGCGACTTCGTCTTTCATGTTGCCGCTGACTATCGCCTCTGGGTACGCGATCCGAAGCAGATGTACACCACCAACGTGGACGGCACGCGCGAACTGCTCCGCATCGCCCGCGAAGAAGGCGTCCGCCGCGTCATCTATACCTCGAGCGTAGCCACGATGGGCTTCAAGACCGACGGCACCATCGTCGACGAGAACACACCCGTTTCTCTCGCGGACATGGTTGGCCACTACAAGCGCTCCAAGTTCCTCGCCGAGCAGGAAGCCCTCAAAGCTGCCTACGACGGCCAGGAGGTGATGGTGCTCAACCCCACCACCCCCATCGGCCCCGGAGATATCAAACCCACCCCAACCGGACGCATTGTCGTCGACTTTCTGAACCGCAAATTTCCAGCCTATGTCGATACCGGCCTCAATCTGGTGGATGTGGAAGAAGTAGCCCGCACCCACGTAGCCGCCATCGAAAAGGGAACACCGGGCGAACGGTACATTCTGGGTGGCGAAAACCTGACACTGAAACAGATTCTCGACAAGATGTCTGCTATCACCGGCCTACCGTCGCCGACGATGAAAGTCCCGCACGCTGTCGCCATGGTCTTCGCCTTCTTTGACGAGACCATCACTGGCCGTATTCTGGGCAAAGAGCCGCGAGCGACCGTCGAGGCGGTACGCATGGGCCGGAAGAAGATGTTCGCGTCGTCAGCGAAAGCCGTGCGCGAACTGGGTTTCCGCGATATCCCCGTCTACCCGGCGCTGCGTTCCGCAATCGACTGGTTCCGCGCCCACGAATACGCGCCCACGAAATGAAGAAAATAGGCATCATTGCAGCGTTACCCGGAGAATTGAAGCCACTGGTCAGAGGCTGGCAGCAGCGCGGGCAAATGTATTTTGGCCAGATCGGCGAAAACGAATGCATCGCCGTTGCTGGCGGAATGGGAGCCGAAGCGGCAACCCGCGCCTGCGAACGGGTGCTGGCCGAGGGCAAGCTCGACGCGCTCGTCTCCTACGGCTGGGCGGGTTCGCTCTCCTGTGGCATCAAGCCTCCCAGCGCCTGCGCCATCTACGATGTGATCGACAGCCGCACCGGCGAACGTTTCGTCACCGACTGCCTGGCAGGCCATCGGCTCGTTACCCTCGACCATGTCGCCCGATCCGATGAAAAACGCGACATCGCCCAGAAATATCAGACTCCGCTGGTTGATATGGAGGCGGCGACGGTTGGCCGCATCGCCGCAGCGCGAAACATCGCTTTTTACTGCTTCAAGGGCGTTTCGGACGGGGCAAATGACAAACTGCCTGATTTCAATCGTTTTCTCGGGAAAGACGGGCAGTTGCAGATGCCTGCCTTCGTAGCCTATGCTTTGCTGCACCCGCAATACTGGACCGCGCTCAGGCAGTTAGGAAAGAGCAGTAACGCGGCGGCCAGCAACCTTGCAAGCTTAGTCGCTGAATCTCTGGGCCGGACACTGTAATCTAGTAGTAACAAACATGGCGACAATTACCAGCAACGCGCCTGCCTCAGGAATGGAAGTCACCCCCGCGACGATGCAGGCTGCTGTTTATCGTGCTGTTAACGATGTGCGCGTCGAGACGGTACCCGTCCCGGAGATTGGTCCGGGCGAAGTTCTCATTCGCGTCCATTCCTGCGGTATCTGCGGAACGGACCTCAAGAAAATTCATACCGGCTCGCACTCGGCTCCGCGCATCTTCGGCCACGAGACGGCAGGCACCATCGTCAAGACCGGTGAGGGAGTGGAAAACTTCGCCGTCGGCGACCGCGTCATGGTCTTCCACCATATCCCCTGCGGCAAGTGTTATTACTGCCGCAAGAAGACCTTCGCGCAATGTGCTGTTTATAAGAAAGTCGGCTGCACCGCGGGCTTTGAGCCCTCTGGTGGAGGCTTTGCCGAGTACGTCCGGGTCATGGACTGGATTGTCAGCATGGGGGGCGTGGTAAAAATCCCCGACGGCGTTCCGTTCGAACAAGCCGCCTTCGTCGAGCCGGTCAACACCTGCCTCAAGGCCATCAAGAACCTCAACCTCGTCTCTGACGAAACTGTACTGGTCATCGGCCAGGGTCCCATTGGAATCCTGCTGGCCGCGCTGGCTGCGCGTACCGGAGCCAAGGTCCTCACCTCGGACCTCTATCCCGAGCGCCACGCCATCGCGTCAGGCTACGGACTGAAGCACCCTATCGATGCTGGCCGCGACAACGTTGTCGAAGTCGCAAAGCGCGAATCCGAGGGCAGGGGAGCCGACGCGGTGATCCTCGCCGTCGGCGGTAATGGACTGATTCGCACTGCCATGGACGCAGCCCGTCCCGGCGGGCGCATTCTGCTCTTCGCCCAGACCCAGCACGGCGAGGCAATCATTGACCCTGCTGCTGTCTGCATGGACGAAAAGACCCTGCTCGGCTCCTACAGCGCCTCGGTTGAGATCCAGAATGAAGGCGCAAACCTGGTTTTCGAAGGCTACAACAACGGATTCGACCTGACGCAGCTCATCTCGCACCGATTTTCATTAGAAAAAGCGAATGAGGCAATTGAAGTCGCATCCAACCCGACAGCTGCGTCGATGAAAGTTTTTATTCAGCCGAATCTGAGAAAATAGAAAAGATATGGCGAACCAAATGACGGCCGCTGTGCTTTACGGGAAAGAAGACTTACGCATCGAGCAGGTTCCCGTACCCTCAGCCGGCCCTGGCGAGATCGTGGTGAGTGTTGCTGCCGCGCTGACTTGTGGCACGGATCTGAAGGTCTACCGCCGCGGTTATCACGCCAAAATGCTGAAGCCGCCAATTGCTTTCGGGCATGAGCTGGCAGGCATCGTTGTCGAGGCAGGTAAAGGGGTTACAGATTTCCGCGTCGGTGACCGCGTGGTGGCGCTCAACTCCGCGCCCTGCGATGCCTGTTATTACTGCAGGCACGGTCAGCAGAATCTCTGCGACGATCTGCTCTTCAACAACGGCGCCTATGCTGAATACATCCGCATTCCCGCGCGTATCGTCCAGAAAAACACGCTGCACGTTCCCGACGATATTCCCTTTGAGCATGCTGCGCTAACCGAGCCGCTGGCCTGCGTCGTTCGCGGTCTTGAAGAGTCCAATGCCCAGCCCGGCGACACGGTGGTGGTCATTGGAGCCGGCCCGATCGGGTTGATGTTCATCAACACGGCACAGCTTGCCGGTATGCATGTCATTGCCGTCGTCAAGCGCGATGAGCAGATCGAATCCGCGAAGGTTTTTGGCGCAGAACACGTCGTACAGACAACAGCCGTCAAGGATGTGACCGCAGCTGTCCGCAGCCTTACGCCAAACAACCGTGGCGTCGATATCGCAATAGAAGCCGTGGCCACGCCAGCCACATGGCAGCAGGCAGTCGAGATGGTCCGTAAAGGTGGGACAGTCAACTTCTTCGGGGGCTGCGCAGCGGGCACCAAGGTTGAATTAGACACAAATCGTCTGCACTATAACGACATCACGCTGAAGGCTAGCTTCCATCACACTCCAGCGACCGCGCGCAGGGCTTTTGAGTTGATCACCAACGGGCAATTCAACTGTCGCGAATACATTACAGGCCGCGCGCCGCTCTCCCGGCTCGATGAGGTTTTCCGCAAACTGATGGACCGCTCGAGCGACATCAAGACGGCCATCATCCCGTAAACTAAGAAGAAATATTTTCGATGTATGCGAATCGCAATTAAAGGGACCGGCGTTAGCTGTGCCGGAAGATCAACCAGGTGTGCGGCTTCAGCCGCCGAGGAACGACTTGGAACGGACGACTGCAGAGACAGCGCTTAGCGGAAAGTTCTTCGGGCGGAGCGTCGCGTGTCTATAAGCGTCGAAGAGGCGTACGCGGTCTGCCGTCAGATCGCACGCCGCGAAGCCAAGAACTTTTATTACGCATTTGTCGCTCTTCCTGAGGCGAAGCGCAACGCCATCTGTGCTGTCTACGCCTTCATGCGCCATGCTGACGATCTCTCCGATGATGAAACGAAGTCGCGGGAGGAACGCCGCGTTGATCTGGATGCGTGGCTCAATGCGTGGCATCGGGCTGCGCAGGGAGACGCAACCGAAGACCCTGTCTTCATTGCATTGCGGCATGCCCAGTCGCGCTTCCATATAACGACCGGTCTATTGGATCAACTCGTCCAGGGAACCGCCATGGACCTGTATCCATCGCATTCGGAGGATTTAGTTCCCGGAAGCCATTCCGTCCACCCGTTGCGTTTAGACACCTACGAAACATTTGACGACCTTTACCGCTACTGCTACTACGTGGCCTCGGTTGTAGGACTGGTCTGCATTCGCATCTTCGAATACAGTGACCCGCGCGCGGAGAAGCTGGCGGAAGAAACAGGCATCGCCTTTCAGTTGACGAATATTCTCCGCGACGTACGTGAAGACGCGGAGCGCGGACGCATCTATCTTCCACTGGAAGACCTGGAACGCTTCGGAGTTTCGGTGGAAGAAATTCAGGAGTTGAAGAATGGGCGCCACCTGACTCTGAACCAGCGCGAGTTGCTGCGGTTCGAGGCAAATCGTGCCGAACACTATTACAAATCGGGCGAAGCCCTGCTGCCCTTGATCGCAGCCGATGCCCGTCCTGCCCTGTGGGTCTTGATCAGCATCTACCATCGCCTGCTGCAGACTATCGAGAGCAAGGAATACGACGTATTCACGGAACGGGTCTCTGTTTCAACATTCACGAAATTAGCCATTCTTGCGCGTGGACTGATGCGCACCCTGGGCAATCGCCTGAGAGGTAAAAAATAACCTTCGCCATCAACGTTTCACGAGTCGGAACATCTAAGCCATGTAATATCTGAGGTGAAGATGGCACAACAGCCGATTGAAAACTACGGCGTGATCGGAAACATGCGCTCCATAGCGCTCGTCAGCGTAGAAGGCTCAATTGACTTCTTCTGTTTTCCAAATTTCGATTCCCCCACGGTATTTGCCGCCTTGCTCGACAACGAACGCGGAGGCTCCTTCTGCATCTGGGCCGAGCTGGAGAAGCAGCGCACGCGCCAGCTCTATCTTCCCGACACCAACATCCTCCTGACGCGTTTCCTCTCTGAATCCGGCGTTGCCGAAATCACGGACTTCATGCCGATCCTTGCGGACAAAAAAGGCGCGATTTACGCGCACCAGATCATCCGCATGGTGCGCGTCATCAAGGGAGAAATTCAGTTCCGCATGCGCTGTGCTCCCCGCTTTGATTACGCACGCAGCAGCCACACGGCACGCGCTGAATCGAATAGCATCCACTTCGAACCGGAAAATGAAGCATCGCTGACAATGACGCTGTGCGCTACCGTGCCGCTGACCCTGGAAGGTGGGGACGCGACCGCCAGCTTTACGCTGAAAGCCGGCGAGACGGCGACCTTTACCTTCGGTGAGGTGTCGCCTGACGTAAAAATTCTCAGGTCAAAGGCTATCGAGCGCCATTTTAAGGAAACAGCCCACTACTGGCGGGAGTGGATCGGACGCTCCAATTATTCAGGACGCTGGCGCGAGATGGTCAACCGTTCTGCTCTGCTCTTGAAACTTCTGTGCAGCCAGGAATACGGTTCTCTGATCGCAGCTCCCACTTTCGGATTACCGGAAAGAATCGGCGGAGAGCGTAACTGGGATTACCGCTATACCTGGCTGCGCGAC
>JAATFH010000545.1 GCA_015655315.1 Terriglobales bacterium | reverse complement strand
GATAATATTGCCATCGACGATCCGTTTGACGTGCTCGAGGACCGGATATCCATAATCACGGGTCTCCGCCAGCTCTGTATATGCTTTGGCCCCGAGTAGCACCGAATAAGGACCGTTCACTCCGACGAGACGCAGCTGGCTCAACGCCTGCGCAACCGCATCCGGATAATCCCGCACGTCTGCGGGAAGCTTCATGAGCGGATTGCTGGTTCCTTCGCGGATACCCTGGATATTCGCCGCGGGATAACCATTGAAAATGGCCCGGTCTTCAGCAAAAGCGATCGTCTTGGCTGCGTCTTTGGCAGGCTGCCAATCGGAATCGTCCGAACCGCGCTCGACATCGTCGATGTCCTGACGCTGCAGCTCGAAGGGAACACGCAACTCCACCAGGGCCTTTACTTCACGCTGCCTCGCGATGGCGCCTTCCGCAGGCGGATCGATGTTGAGAAGATGGCCGGTGGCGACAGCCGGCAAACCAATGCCGCCGGGCGTTGGCACATCGACAACCCGCCGGCCGGCGAGATACCGCTTCAGTGTTCGGGTCGTTTCTTCCTCGATCTGCGCCCATGCGGCGTCCGAGATTGGAGCCAACTCCCGATGGAGGTTATTCATTTCTTTCTCCTCTAAGCGATCCTATCCCAAGAGATGTATCGCGGACTGATGATGACGGTTGATCGGATGCCACTGCTGGCGTTGAGCTTGCCTCTGAAGCCGGTTGTGCATCTGCCGCTCCCTCAAGAAACGTCGCCGAAGGAGCAAAAAAGAGTCCTCCGGTTACGGCGCGGCTAAAGTCGAGCAGCCGGTCATAATTGCCCGGTGGACGGCCTACAAACATATTTTCCAGCATCAGCTCGGTGATGCGCGGAGTACGGCAATAGCCGATGAAGTAAGTGCCAAACTCGCCGCGGCCCGGTTGTCCGAAAGGCATGTTGTCCCGCAGGATCTTGACCTCTTTCCCGTTCTCCTCGATGACGGTCAGCGCGCTATGCGCATTGGTCGGCTTCACAGAATCATCCAGCTCGATATCGGAGAGCTTCTTGCGGCCGATAATTCGCTCCTGCGCCTCGGTGGAGAGGGCATTCCATGCCTTCATATCATGAAGATATTTCTGGACCAGGACATAGCTGCCTCCGGCGAAGGGAGCGTCCTCATCCCCAACCAGTGCCGACTCAAGCGCCAACGAGCCTCTTGGGTTCTCGGTGCCATCGACAAAACCGATCAGGTCGCGATCTTCGAAATAACGGAAGCCCTGGACTTCGTCGGCAACCTCAACTGCATCTCCGATCTTTTCCATGATCTGCGTTGCCAGCTCGAAGCAGATATCCATGCGCCCGGCGCGGATATGAAACAGTATGTCGCCGGGAGTAGCGAGAGCGTAACGGTTGCCGCTTCGGAACTCACGTAACGGATGAAGCTCTGCCGGACGGGGGCTGCCAAAGAGCGGGTCCCAGACATCTGAGCCAAACGCTGCGATGCAGGTGAGTCCCGCATCGATGTCGCGGAACTCAACCGCGCGAATCAGTCCGGCAATGTCGCCGCAGAAGGAGCGGAGAGCTTCATAGTTTTCCGGCTCCGGCTTCACCGTGACGACAAGGAAAATTGCCGCGCGCGTAAGCGGTCCGAGCACCGGCTGCGGTAGAGGAACCTCATCTGCCTCGTTGACCACCGTCATCTGTCTTGCCTCGATCGTGTGTAGTACCGCTTCATGCTTTCATGCCTCACGAATATATACACACCGACAAACGACTGCGCGAAACCGACCTGCTTCTTGTCGATGTTACGAACCGCTGACGATAGTATCGCTAAGACGTTCCTACTATAGCCTACGTTATCACCTGCATACGGTTTTCCTGGAAGTTGGACGTTGAGATGCTCTTCGACTGAGAAGAACTGTTGGATCTGCTGCACAAGATCACAGGAAAAAGAGTCGGCTGAGGACTTCTGCGTGCTCTGTCTTCTCCCTGCCGCTCATATGTCGATACCGCCTAGAGCCCCAGATCGCTCAATCCCGGATGATCATCTGGACGACGGCCGAGCGGCCAGTGATACAAGCGCTCTGATTCAGCGATGCGCAAATCGTTGATGCACGCGTAACGATGATGCATGATGCCAGCCTCATCGAACTCCCAATTCTCATTTCCGTAGGAGCGATACCACTGGCCCGAGTCGTCACGCCATTCATACGCAAATCTCACTGCAATACGAGCACCGTCAAACGCCCATAGCTCCTTGATAAGCCGGTACTCAAATTCTTTCTGCCACTTGCGCGTAAGAAAACGGACAATTTCAGCGCGACCGGTAACGAACTCGGAACGATTGCGCCAGACGCTGTCAGGGGTATAAGCGAGAGACACTTTTTCCGGGTCGCGAGAGTTCCAGCCGTCTTCGGCCTTGCGCACTTTCTCTATCGCTGTCTCGCGCGTGAATGGTGGAACCAGCGGTGTTTCGGTAGGCGTTGTCATTGGACTGTCCTTGTCGGTTAGGGGTGGTTGTATAGGCGTCCTGCCGGGGACGGGCGTACAGCTCAAAGTCCATCGTAGAAAGCTGAGAGCATCCACGCAATTATCACTTTATATAGTAGTTCGAACCCGGACCTCAATTCATACAAAGAGGTGATCTCGGCAGGATAGACGGGCTGGACTTCTGGAAAGCAAACTCGTCGGCGCTTCTATCGCCTTCCTGAGTCTTTCGGTAATTGCATGTGAGGCAGGATTTTCTTCAGCCTCTTTCCGATGTAAGCGGGATTGTCGTCGGAGCCCGCAGGAAAATTCTGCGGACCGGAATTCCGCAAAGAACGACCCCGACCCCTACGATTGCGGGCCACGGATCGTGCATCAGGATGAGAAGGGCGATCGCCGCACTAATCGCGATGAACAGGATAGGCGCTGCAGGATACCACCAGGCGCGGACGGGTTCTCGCATTCTGAAAAGAGTGGATGCCGCCAGCGCCAGGAAGACAACGGCTGAGAAGATAATGTAGGCGAGCACGCGATCGAACGCGCCCAGCAGGAGAACAGTGAGTGACAGTCCTGTTTGCAGCAGGATTGCGTTCGCGGGCGTGCCAAAGCGCGGGTGCAGCCGGGCGAATGCCGAAAAGAAGTTGCCGGATTGCGCCATCGCATAGCAGACGCGAGGCGCTGCCATGGACAGGGCGGCGATGCCTCCGCATACGCAGAGCAGCACGCAGAGAGAAAGCACGCGCGCGCCGGCAGCGCCAAACAAGACTCCGCCGAACTGAGCGACAAATGCGGTGTTCGACGTTATCTTTTCGAGGGGCAATACAGACAGAAACGCGGCGCTGATGAGGAGATAGACGACTGTTACGATGGCCACTCCAAGGAGGAATGCCGCCGGCAGCGTTTTTTTGGGATTGCGCACTTCGCCGGCGATCTTGCTCGCCTCCCACCATCCGCCGAAGCTGAAAAATGCACTGATGACTCCTCCTGCTATCGCCGGAAAGATGGCATCCGAGCCAGGCCGTCGCACGGTAAGGGGCAGCAGGTTGCTCCAGTGGGCATGACCGGAAACTGCCGCCCAGCCAACCAGGGCAAAGAGTACAGCCAGCTTCAGCATGTTGACGAATGACATGATTGCGCCGCTGAATCGCGTGCCGAGCAGATTGATGATTCCAAAGAGACAGAGGACCAGGGCAGGGACAAATGCGAGAGCCCGCGCATTTAGAGGCAACAGCTGAGCAAGATAAGGCGCGGCTCCAACGGCGAGTGCCGCCGCTACTCCGGGATACATCACGATCGAACTCATCCAGCCATACAGAAAAGCGAGCTGATCGCCATATCCCGCGCGAAGGTAGACATACTCGCCGCCCGACTCGGGAAAGCGGATTGCCAGCTCGGAATAACAGAGAGCACCGCAAAGCGCCATCACGGCTATGCCAAGCCAGACCAGGGCAAGCAGCAGAGGCGATCCAAGGGACTTAGCCATCGCCGCCGGGGTAAGAAAGATGCCCAGCGCGATCGATTCACCAACAACCACGGCCACTGCCGCGGTCAATCCTAATTGCCTCTTTTGCGTAGCCACGCCGAAATCCTACGTCGGCGGTACGTAATCCGCATCCATCGAAAGATTGATTTCCTGTGGGCGTCCGTAGGTGAATTGGAAGCCTCGATCCCATCCTTTTGGTGGAGATTGTTCCCCATCGCGCTACCGACGACAGACGAATTCCGAGTCCGTTAGAGTTGGGCGCGTCGCAGATCAACCACATGTTGTCACTGTCACTCGCTCGCAGCGGCACAGTGCGCATCGATTCGCTACAGAGAGCGGGGGGTTTCTTTTCATGCAAGAGGGCAGGTTCAAAACAAACGTTATTCGCAGCCTTTTCTTTATATTTCTTCTCATCGCGACGGTGAGTGCGCTGCACGCCCAGGTCCCAACAGGAACCCTCACCGGCCTTGTCACGGATCCCAAAGATGCGCTCATCGCCGGAGCCAAGGTGACGGTTCTCAATGCGACCCAGGGGTTCTCTCGAAATACCGTAACGAACGGCAGTGGAATCTACGTGCTGCCTGATCTGCCTGCCGGTCGGTATGACTTGCGTATCGATCAGTCCGGATTTGCGCCCAGCGAATCCAAAGGGGTGACCATCGAGGCAGGGCGAACGGCAACTCTGGATTTCAAACTGCAGATTGCCGGAGTAGGCACTCGTATCGAGGTCAGTGCTTCCGAATTGAATCTCGATCTCACCCAGTCCATGATTCAGGGCGAGATCACGTCCAGGACCATCGAGAGCATTCCTTTGAATGGCAGAAACTTCCTGGAGCTTGCCTATCTGGTGCCCGGCAATCGCCCTGCTCCGACGTTTGATCCCACTAAGACAAACACCCTTGAGGTCAGCTCTGCGGGGGGTTTTGGGCGCGGCGGAAATATTACCGTCGATGGCGGTGACAATAATGACGAAGTGGTGGGCGGAACGCTCGCCAACTTTCCTGAAGACTCCGTACAGGAGTTTCAGATCGCGACCGGTCGGTTCACGGCGGAGGTCGGCCGGTCTGGCAATAGCATTGTGAACATCGTCACCAAGAGCGGAACGAACAAATATCACGGCTCAGTTTTTTTCTTTGAGCGGAACCGTAATCTTCAGGCACTTCCAGCGACGTTCAATCGTGCTCTTCCTACGCCGCCATTTGACCGGGAGCAGTTTGGCGGCTCGATCGGAGGCCCAATTAAGAAAGATCGCGCGTGGTGGTTTTCATCTGTCGAGTATCGCAATCAGAATGCCTCCATTCAGACCGGCACACGAGACTTCGCCACAAGCACAGTTCTCAATACCGCAGCGAGCGCTCCTCTTCGCGATGCACTCTGGTCCACGCGATACGACCAGCAACTCAGCGAACGCAACAGGTTAATGGTGCGATACTCCTTTAATCGCTCGACAGATACTGCGGAGGCCACTCCCTCTCAGAGTACCCCGTCCTTTACCGCCGCAGAGCGCCAGAATTCACTCAATCGGTTCAATTCAATTGTCGCGGATGTAAACTCCATTTTTTCTTCAACTCAAGTGAATGACTTGTCGTTTCACTACGACAATTTTTATAACGACATTCCCCCGTTCGGTCAGGATGCACCGACCACGGATCCGGCATCGCTCCAGCTGACGAATGAACTCATCTTTCCTGACCTGGCCGACGGAGCGAACTTCAATCTTCCCCAGGCTACCCATCTGAATCGGTACCAGGTGCGCGATGCACTCTCCTGGTCACTTGGCAAGCACACACTGCGATTGGGTGGAGAGTTTCAACATTACGCAGCAACCGGCGAGATCAATGTTTTCGGTACAGGCACCGTAATTTTGACTTCCAACTTCGGCTTTGCCGACTTGAATGGCGACGGGGTGGTAAACGATCTGGATATCCCGCTCGCGGTCGCTCTCAAGAGCAGTGCGCCTGTGACTCCGGTTCCTATTCCGCATGTGTTCAATAGTTACTTTGCCGGTTATGTTCAGGATGACTGGCGCGTCCACCCTCGACTTACGCTCAATCTCGGCTTGCGCTGGGAGTATGACTCGAATCTTACCGGTAACTCAAGCGAGCACGATCCCTGCCCGAACCTCACCACGGAACCCACAAAGCCATGCACATGGATGGCGAATGTGATCGATCTGAAAAAGAATCCCGATACCAAAGATTTCTCTCCTCGCGTCGGATTCGTCTATGATCCGTTCGGCAAAGGGACGACCGTAGTGCGCGGAGGCTACGGAATCTATTATGACCGGATCATTCTGGAGGCCGGAGCGGAAGAGCTTGTCCAAAACGACCGCGCTCTCACCGTCACTCAATATGCCGGTTCAGCTTGCAGCAACCCGAACATTCCGGCTCCTCCAAGTCTCGGATTCTGTTTCGCACCCGGTTCCAGTTTCGCGACCGGCAGCCCGACGCTCGCGAACGCATTCAGCGGACCGCACCAGACAGGCGGAGTCGGCATCCTCGCCATGGGACCGGACGCACATCATCCGCTTTTCCAGCAATTCTCTCTGGGCCTGCAACAGCAGTTGGGCGGCAGCTGGCTCATTTCCGCGGATGGCCTGCATGTCTTCGCTGAGCGTCAGATTATCGGCCACCTGTTGCGCAGCACCAACTCTACCTCTCCGTACGTTAGTTGCCCGGGAAACAACGCGCCCTGCACACTTACCGATCCGCTCAGCGGTATCACGGATAACATCACGCTGCTCCAGTCTCAGGCCAAGTCCTGGTACGACGGACTGATCGCCAGCGTCGCGCATCGTCCGTCGACGATTGGCCGCATCGGCTACCAATACAACATCAGCTACACACTGTCGAAGACGTTCGATTACTCGAATGACGATCAACTGACGTCGACCGAGGCCGAACAGGTTGACCTTGTCGAGGGCATCAACAATCTTCGTTTGGAAAAGGGTTACGGTGTCACGGACGAGCGCCATCGCCTCACTCTTTATGGAGAGGCACAGTTGCCGTGGCGCATCTCGGTCGCTCCTATTTATACGTTCGGCTCAGGCGTACCGGCCGATACCTTCCTGCCCGGCACCGGCAGCATCAACGGTGCGAGTGGTTCTCGTCTGCCGCTCTTGCAGCGAAACGCGATTGGACGCGATGTCAAGAACAGCAATCAGCTGAATACGATTATCGATCGCTGGAACGCGCTCCCGGCATGCCCTGCGGCGTTCCCCTGCCTTGCGGGTGGCCAACTGCAACATGTGCCGTCAGGGATCAACTTCTTCAGCCCCTTCAGTTCACTCGACCTGCGCCTCAAGAAAGATATTCGTTTTGGAGAGCGCACAACGCTCAGCCTGATCGGCGAGGGCTTTAATCTGTTCAACGAAACCAATATTCGCGGCTCCAGCAACACGAACTATGCAGGACGCAGCATCTCGATTGGACCGGTCCAGGCTGCCGAGGATGGCCAACCGGCGCAGACGGTGCAAAGTAACTTCTATGCGCCCGTCACTACTGCCGGCGGCTTCTTTGGCTCCGGGGGGCCACGCGCATTTCAATTCGCAGCAAGGTTAGAGTTCTAGGAGAAGACGCATTGGTTCTGCCCGAATACGATCGCATCGCCCGACGACCGATAACATTGCCCTTACGCACCTCGGCGAATGTGCCGGTCGTCGAAGAGGACGACGCTACGGCAGAGGTCGCCGCTCTTTACAATCATTTTCGCTCGCATTTTGGCAGGCCTGACGTACCCGGCATTCTAAAGTGCTTTGCTACCCATCCGCCGCTGCTCCGCCACATGATGGGACTCTCCGAAAGTCTCATTTTTGCGGATGGAGCCCTGGGCCGAAAACACAAGGAGATGATCGCGACCACTGTTTCTGCGCAGAACAAGTGCGACTACTGTGCCGACAGCCATGGGTATTTTTTTCGCATGCATGGTGGAAACGCAGATGCACTCTGCGCCATTCAACGGGGCGACCTGCAATCGCCATCGCTCTCGCCTGCGGAACAGGCGCTCCTTGGCTTCGTACGGAAAGTGAACGAGGTCTCGCATGAGATTCTGCCGACGGACATAGAACAACTCCGCCAGGCTGGGTGGGAACAACTGCAGATCGCAGAGGCCATTCACGTGTCGGCTCTCTTCGCAACTTTCAATCGCGTGGTCAATGCCTTCGGCCTGCCGTCGCAGGGACTGCTCGCGCTGTACGAAGACGAGGAGCACATCACGGTCGAGGACAACCCGCCGAGGGAAGGGAATCAAGGATGAACGCACTACAAGCGGCGACTTCGATCTTTCTCGTTGCTGTATTGAAATCGCAATCCCCGCATTCGTCCAGTCTAGCCAGTGTGAATTTCCCGCTGATCTGACGGTGACTGTGCCTTGGGTATCTAAGAAAATTCCTCTATGCCGCTATGTGGCGTGGCATGATCTTCGTGGATTTAAACTCGCAGTCTTTCGGTTATGCTGATTGTTCGGTATTTTTCTCCCGTGTATCCTTCGCATTGAAGCGGGTACGTGTCTCAATCAGCCAACTGCCATGCTCATAAACACAATTCAAGTGAGCCCCTTAAGAACGGACAGTAAAAGTTGATGCAGGATCCATTCTGTCAGTGTGAATCCGATTTATGTCCAGGGCAGCAATTGTATTTTCTGGATTCCCGCAGCTTCATACTTCTCGTTGCGCTAGTGGGGATTCTGCTGTGCGTCATCTATCCGGCGCATGCGCAGTATGGATTCGAGAACTGGACGATAGACAATGGTCTGCCGCAGAACGAGATTCGCGGTATTACTCAGACACCCGATGGATATCTCTGGGTTGCCACCTTTAACGGACTGGCGCGCTTCGACGGCGTCCATCTGACGATCTTCAACAAAAAGACTTCCGGCCTCTCCTCGAATCTATTCGGCTCCATATTGCAGGGCCGGGGAGGTGATTTGTGGCTTGCCAGCGTCGACAACGGACTGGTGCGATACCACAACGGCGTGTTCCGCAACTATGGAACGCAGAACGGAATACCGGGCGACGTAAATGGATTGACTGGGGATGACAACGGCGATGTATGGGTACTGTCTGGTGGACGCATTCTTCGATGGGACGAATCGTCAGATCGCTTCACGGACATCGCGCCACAGAGCCCTAAGCTTCCGTATCGACCCTTACTGTGGGACTTAGGAGGATTCTGGATACGACAGAATGACAAGGTGCGTTGTTTTACAAGGGGGCACTTCGTCGATTACACGCTGCCAAAGCAAATGCTACAGGATGCCATCTGGGACGCAGCGTTCGATCAGAGTGAGACCCTCTGGGTTGAAACGGCTGGTATGAGGCAGGCTCGTATCACAACGGACAATGTAAGCCGCATGGTTGAGCCCAACACTGTCCAGAATGTCACCGTCGCCGGTACCCGGAACAACTCCTGGACAATGCAGGTTGGTCCGCGGCTTATACGAACCTTTGCGTTCGTCAGCTCCAATCGGACCATGTCGATCATGCCCTGGCATTTCTATGAAGACAGGCAGGGAAACCTGTGGATCGGCACGCACGACAAAGGATTGTATCGGCTGCAGAAGCAATCGATCCGCACTTACTCCAAAGAGCAGGGCCTGATCGATCGCGATGCCTACGCAATTTATCAGGACCACTCCGGCGCCGTATGGATTGGAGCATGGCATTTAGGCCTCAGCCGCTTCGCCGACGGCATGTTCACCAATTACACCATGGCGGACGGCCTGCCGAACGAACTCGTAACAGCACTGTTCGAGGATCGGGAGGGACGTTTCTGGGTTGGTTCTCACGGCGGCCTCACCATTTTTGATCACGGACGCTTTCGCAGACCGGACGGGCCGATCCTTCCAGACGAGGCAGTGGTGCAGGCGATCTGTCAGGACCGTCAAGGGGTGCTGTGGTTCGGAACCCGGTCGGGTCTGGCCCGGTATCAGAATGGCAAAACCCAGTTTTTCACTAAGAAGGACGGCCTGGCGTCAGATAGCATCCATGTGATCGTCGAGGGTGCCGATGGCGATCTGTGGCTGGGCGGCTATGGCGGCCTGACGAGAATTCACAATGGGCAATTTACCCGCTGGACCGAGAAGGACGGCCTCCCAAGCAACAACGTCTGGACGATATA
Organism: Terriglobales bacterium; assembly: GCA_015655315.1. Classification (GTDB taxonomy): domain Bacteria; phylum Acidobacteriota; class Terriglobia; order Terriglobales; family Acidobacteriaceae; genus Alloacidobacterium. The sequence goes on along the minus strand of JAATFH010000545.1, from coordinate 5,790 downwards.
CGAAGATAGCGATAAAGTTTTGTGGCTTGGAACCTATGACGGCGGTCTCGCACGTTTCCAGGACGGCAAAATCACCAGCTACTCGGTGAAGGACGGTCTCTTTGACGACGGGGTATTTCGCATCCTCGAAGATTCGCATGGCTACTTCTGGATAAGCTGTAACCGCGGCGTTTACCGGGTAAGCAAACGCGACTTGAATGCATTTGCTTCGCACCAGCTGAGTGCAATTACATCCGTGGCTTACGGAAAAATTGACGGCATGCTGACCGTCCAATGCAATGGTGGCATATGGCCTTCCGGTATCAAGACACGCGATGGAAAACTCTGGTTTCCCACCCAGGACGGTGTGGTGGTCATCGATTCCGGATCTGTCGCTCACGATCACATTCCCCCAGCGGTGATGATCGAGTCCTCGGTGATTGACAACGTGCTTACACCAGTCAGCCCTCAACTGCGCATCCTTCCGGGCAAAGCTAACGTGGAGATCAACTACACGGCTCTAAGCTTTACCAACGCTGCTCAGACGCACTACAAGTACAGGCTTGAGGGCCTGGACGAAAACTGGATCGATGCCGGAGACAGGCGCGTAGCCTATTACTCGCACCTTCCGCCGGGAAAATACGTTTTCCACGTGATCGCGGGAAACAGCGAGGGCGTGTGGAACAACGATGGCAGGACACTCGCCGTCATCGTTCTCGCCCCTTTTTATGAGACGTGGTGGTTCGAGATGCTGGTGCTCCTTGCACTTGGCGCTCTAGTCGCTATGGCATGGAGATATCGCGTGTCGCAGCTCCAGCAGGAGCAGGCCGCCCAGCAGGCATTTTCCCGGCAGCTGATCGCTTCGCAGGAAGCCGAGCGCAAGCGCATTGCCGCCGAGATGCACGACAGCCTGGGCCAGCGCCTCATTGTGATTAAGAATCTCGCTCATTTTCTGCTCCGCCCAAAGAAGGGAGTTCCTGTGGACGACGCTGACGTTCAGACCATCACGGAGATCAGCAATGAGGCATCTTCCGCGATTGGAGAGACCCGCGAAATCTCCTATAACCTTCGCCCATTTCAGCTTGACCGGCTGGGGCTGACCAAGGCCATCGAAGGAGTGATCCGCACGACGGCCACGGCATCCGGAGTCCGCTTCACTTCAGAGCTGGATAATATCGACGATCTTTTTCCAGAGGACTTGCGAATCAACTTCTATCGTATCGTTCAAGAGTCCATGGGAAACATCATGAAGCACGCTCGGGCAACAGAGGTAAACGTTCGCGTAAAGCGACGCACAGAGAACGTAATCCTGACAATTGAAGATAACGGCCGCGGCTTCACATCGGACGAGCGCAGCTCTCAGCCATCGCACAGTGGTTTCGGGTTAACCGGCATGGGCGAGCGAGCAAGCCTGCTTGGCGGTGAACTCAAGATACGATCCACGCTGGGCCGAGGCACAACGGTTACAGTCGAGATCCCGCTGAAAGAAGAGCGTCCTCGATGACGAGATTCGCACCCTGATCGCTGACGATACTCGGAACGAACTGGAAGCAGTGCGATCAGGTTCGATATTCGAGAAATCATCACGCTGTCCTTCCATCTGGCTCTGCGAGAGATAAAACAATCTGAGGCAAATCTGAAATTGCATGCTTAAGCACATACTCGCGAGCTCCTGCATCCAACGCAGCCATTTTTAAATCCTCATCCTCGTAATCGGTCACGACAATAATGCGGGCTGAAGGATCATAGCCGCGAATCTGTCTGGTCGCCGTCAGACCGTCGACAAGATGCATCCGCATGTCCATTAAAACGATATCCGGCCGATGTTCTTCATAGGCGGCCAGAGCACCTGAGCCGTCGTCACATTCCCAGATTGCACTTGCGGTGTCTCCCAAAGTGCGTCGCAACAATCGCCGGATTCCGGCATTATCTTCAACAATTAAGAACGTCATAGTTTTCATCAAAAGCCTAAGTCAAGCCTACATAAATTGCATGGTCAATGACATAGAGGAAGCTACATACAATTTCATGTGGTTCCACATGAGGGCATCCCACGGAATGCAATTCTGTGTGGAACCACACGGGTTTTTGTGTAGCACCCTCTATATCTATCCCAGAAAAGCTTTCGTACTCTTGCATCAATAAAAAACGGGCCTCCGCCTGGCAACATTCTTCGGGTTCATTACAAAGTAGTAAACAGAATGCTGACAGCATGTGCATGCCGGGCGATCGCTCCGTTGCGGCTCAAATCCAGACTTCGAAGATTCAAGAGGATTAAAGATGCAAATACGAAATTGGATCGCTGGCAAGCAGGTTGATGGTAGGAGACTCGCGTTCTACTTCTGCTTTGTTCTGCTCTGTCTACTTACGCATTCCGTTACGCTGGCTGCCGAGCAGCCGAGCGCTCAGGCTCCTTCCACACCCTTCGGATTGACTGGGTTGAATACTCCCGCCCACGACATCACGATAGGGGGGACTATCCAACAATTGATCGCGACTCGTAAGCCTGGTTCATCCGCAGGCGTGCAGCTTTTAGTGAACGGATCACAAGGATCGTTCACCGCGAACCTGGGCACCAGCCTCAGCAGCAAAGTGAAACAGAGTCTGGCGCAGGGTGCGCCGGTTCAGATCTCCGGAACGATGCAAACGATCAACGGCAAAGAATATCTGCTGGCCCGTACGCTCACGATTTCCGGCAATCAGATCATCGTCCGCAATGAAAATGGATTTCTCGTTCATGGACAACAGCGCTCTCGCGCTTCTGTAAACAACTCTGCTCTCTATAGGAGTGCGAAATGAAACTGCGTCAATCCTGCTGTCTTATTCTCACTATTGCTTTTGTCATGATGGTCGCTGGCTGCGGCGGCGGATCCAGCTCTAACCCACCACCGCCCCCCGCGGCTATTTCGGTGGTATTGAGCCCACAGGCACCGGCCTCGATGGATGCCGGATCGGCGACCAGCCTTACCGCTGTCGTCAGCAACGACAGTGCAAACGCCGGTGTAAAGTGGACTGTCAGCTGCGGAGGCTCGTCGTGCGGCAGCTTCTCTGCTGCCTCAACCGCCAGCGGCGCGGCAACGCAATATACCGCTCCCGCATCGGTTCCCAACCCGGCGACCGTGACTGTGACGGCCACCTCGGTTACAGATTCCACGAAGTCGGCCTCGGCTACCATCACGATTTCGGCACCGAGCGCACCGATCTCCGTCACGCTGACCGCCCCGCCCTCTTCGCTCGCGGCTGGTGCAAGCGTTGCGTTGACGGCCACCGTTGCCAATGACAACGCAAATGCCGGTGTTACCTGGTCGGTCACATGCGGAAGCGCACAGTGCGGCAGCTTTACTCCCACTACCACGCCAAGCGGCACGGCGACCACCTACACAGCGCCTGCAGCTCCTCCATCTCCGGCTACGGTCACTGTCACGGCAACCTCCGTCACGGATACGACCAAGTCTGCTTCGGCAAGCATTACGATCACTGCCCCTCCTCCGGTACTGGCGGACGGCAACTACGTCTATCACGTCGCTGGTCAGGATGGGGTCGGTAACTACTATCTGGCTGGAGTATTCACTGTCCTGAACGGCGTGATTAGCGGCGGCGAACAGGACATGGTCGACGACAACGGAAATAACCAGGATAGCCTGGTCGCATCCGGCTCGAGCCTGGGCCTGGTGAATGGAAACATTCAGCTCATCCTCAATACCGCCGATCCGAATGTTGGCGTAAACGGAGTCGAGACCTTCCACGGAACCGTGGTTTCAAATGCGCGTGTATTGATCTCCGAGTTCGATACATTTGCAACTGCCACCGGCTCCATTGATCTGCAGACCAGCACGGCTGCCCCTGCAGGCGGGTATGCGTTCAACCTCGGCGGTCTGGATGGACTGAGTCCGCAGAACACGTTCGTCCTTGGCGGCGTTCTCAATATCAGCGGTGCATCTATCTCAGTAAGCAACAGCATCTTCGATTACAACGATGGCGGCAATGTTGCACAGGGACAGACTTTCACTTCCGGAACTGTCAGTGCTCCTGACTCCTTCGGTCGCGTTGTACTTACTCTCAATCCGAGTGCAAGCTCAGGTGTTCCCTCATTTGCGGTTGCCGGATACACCATAGGCACCAACCAGATCCAACTGGTAGAAACGCAGGATACTCTCGGCGGCGTTCTGGGTGGTACGGCTCTGGGACAGGGCTCCAATACCGGTCAGTTCACTCAGGCGGGCGTTGCCGGCAGCTCTTATGCCTTCGGAGCAATCGGTCAGGACGGGTTTAGCCAGAACAGCACGATTGCTCAGATGGCCGGCGGCTTTGGTCTCAACGCTGACGGCACGGTATCAGGCGTCATTGCCCTCAACGATCTGACCTTAAATATCGGGGCTCAGATTACGAGCGGTACTTACACTGTCGATCCGACCGGCCGTGTAACGCTCAATGTGGTTGCTACGTCCGGTTCGCTCCCAAATCCTCTTCCCTTTGCCTTCCAGCTTTACCTGGATGGGAATGGAAATGCTCTGGAGCTAGGCGTGGACGATACGCAGGCGACCTCAGGCCTTGCATATCTGCAATCGGCTCCATCGGCTGATTTTGAAGGTAGCTTTGCGCTCAATGTATTCGGCATCGCAAACTTCAACGAAGCGCCGGCGTGGTCTGCTGTCGGTCCTGTAACGGTAGCTTCCGATTCATTCTCGGGATTCACCGATTACAGCGTCCAGAACTCTGACAACACGGCATCGATTGTAACGCCTGGCATACCGCTCTCTGGTTCTGAAACCAGTTCTAACGGACAGTTCAGTCTGACCGGTTTGAATGCTCAGAATCCGCAGACACCATCAAGCTTCGGCTACTACCCCATCGATGGTCGGCGAGTGATCGCGATTGAACTGGATAATCAGCAGATGGGTCTGATGATGCTGGAAGGGCTGCAACCCAACTAACCCCCTCACCCCTCCCCCAAACTTCGTCCGGCGATTTCTTTCATGGGATCGCCGGACGGAGCAAACTTCACTCACTGAGTTTTGAACAACAGAGCTTTCCAATTGGTGCACCCCGATGACTGAGAAAATCATGAAATCGCTTCTTTCTATTCTTGCCTGCCTGATGCTGCTTGTCGTGGGAGCCTCAGCAGAAGCCCTGGGGCAGACGAGTCAAACCTCGCCGTCAGAGGCCTCGGGTTCTGCTCCAACGGTTGCGCCGCAAACTCCGGCCCAACTGGACGCTCTGGTCGCCCCTATCGCCCTCTATCCTGATGCGCTCGTCGCGCAGGTTCTCGCAGCTTCGACCCATGCCGATGATGTCGCCTATGCCGACGACTGGATTACGCAAAACAGCAACCTGAAGGGAAAGCAGCTCGCAGATGCGGTCAATGAGCAGTCCTGGGATCCAAGCGTGAAAGCTCTCACGCAATTCCCGACAGTGCTGCATGACCTGGCTCGCAACCTGGCATGGACATCCAGCCTGGGGGAGGCCTTCACGAACCAGCAGGCCGAGGTAATGGCAGCGGTACAAACGATGCGTAAACAAGCCCAGGCTGCTGGAAACCTGAAATCATCGTCGCAGATTACAGTGGTTCAACAAACTCCCTCAACCATTGTCATTCAACCGGCAAATCCCGATGTGATCTATGTTCCGCAATATAACCCAACACTGATCTACGGCACACCTTATGTCGTACCGCTGTACACTCCGCCCGTTGCGGTAGTGACTGCAGGAATTTTCTGGGGCGCAGGCATCGGGATCGGTGGCGGCTGGGATGATGTCGGTGGATTCGGCTGGGGAAGGGGCGACTGGAACGTGGACTGGGGTGGTGGCGGT